>JAESSX010000314.1 GCA_016763915.1 Rhodospirillales bacterium | reverse complement strand
GCCAGTATTTGTCCTCGTGCAGTTCCTTCAACGGGAAGAACGCCTGCTCCCGCGAATAGGGGTGCGGCCAGTCGTCGGCGAGCAGCAGGTGGTGGGTGTGCGGCGCGTTGACTAGTGGGTTGTCGTGGGCGTCCATGGCGCCGTCCTCGATGGCCTGGATCTCGGCGCGGATGGCGATCATGGCGTCGCAGAAACGGTCCACCTCGCGTTTCGATTCGCTTTCCGTCGGCTCGATCATCAGCGTGTCGGCGACCGGAAACGACATGGTCGGCGAATGGAAGCCGTAATCGACCAGCCGTTTGGCCACGTCGTCGACGGTGATGCCGGAGCTTTCCTTGATCGGCCGGAGGTCGATGATGCATTCGTGGGCGACCATGCCGTTCTTGCCGGTATAGAGAACCGGGAAATAGTCGCTCAAACGGTGGGCGATGTAATTGGCGCTGAGGATCGCGATCTGGGTCGCTCGTTTCAGCCCGTGGCCCTTCATCATGAACATATAGGCCCACGAAATCGGCAGGATGCTGGCCGACCCCCAGGGGGCGGCGGCGACGGTGCCGATGGTTTCCGCGCCCCGCGCCGCCGGGTTGACGGCCTCGACCAGCGGGTGATCGGGCAGGAACGGCGCCAAGTGATGCAGCACCCCGATCGGGCCGACACCGGGTCCGCCGCCGCCGTGCGGGATGGCGAAGGTCTTGTGCAGATTCAGGTGCGCGACGTCGGCGCCGATTTCGCCCGGTTTGCAGATGCCGACCAGGGCATTCAGGTTGGCGCCGTCGAAATAGACCTGGCCGCCGTGGTCGTGGACGATCTGACAGATTTCGCGGATGGCTTCTTCAAACACGCCGTGCGTCGACGGGTAGGTGATCATCAGGGCCGACAGATTGCCGGCGTGTTCCGTGGCCTTGTCGCTGAGGTCCTCCAGGTCGACGTTGCCCTGATCGTCGCAGGCGACGACGACGACGCGCAGGCCGGCCAGATTGGCGCTGGCCGGGTTGGTGCCGTGGGCGGAGGCCGGAATCAGGCAAATGTCGCGGTGCCCCTGGTCCTGGCTCTCCTGGTATTTGCGGATCGCCAGCAATCCGGCGTATTCGCCCTGCGATCCGGCGTTGGGCTGCAGCGACATGGCGTCGAAGCCGGTGACTTCGCACAACATGGCTTCCAGTTCCTCGAACAGCTGGCGGTAGCCTTGCGCCTGTTCCAGCGGCGCGAAGGGATGCATGGCGGAAAAGTTGCGCCACGTGACGGGGATCATCTCGGTGGCGGAATTCAGCTTCATGGTGCACGACCCTAGGGGAATCATGGCCCGGTCGAGCGCGATGTCCTTGGTCGCCAGGCGGCGCAGGTAGCGCATCATCTCGGTTTCGCCGTGGTACAGGTGAAACACCGGATGCTCCAGGTACGGGGTCGTGCGGATCAGTTCCTCGGGGAATCCCTCGCCCGCGACCTCGTCCATGGCATCGATGCTCAAGCCTTCCGATGCCCGGGTCGAAAACACCTTCCACAAGGCGGCGATGTTCTTGCGCCGCGTCGTCTCGTCGAGGGAAATGCCGAGCCGGTCGCCATCGATAATGCGCAGGTTAATTCCCTGTTCGCGGGCGCGCGCGGCGATCGCGCCGGCCTGGCCCGGAACGACGACGGTCAGGGTGTCGAAAAAGGCTTCCGTTTCGATGTCGAAGCCCATGCGTTTCAGCCCTTCGGCCAGAATCCGGGTCATCCGGTGGACTTTCCGGGCAATGTTTCTGAGCCCGGCGGGGCCGTGGTAAACCGCATACAGGCCGGCCAGAACGGCCAGCAATACCTGGGACGTGCAAATATTCGACGTCGCCTTTTCGCGCCGGATGTGCTGTTCGCGGGTCTGCAGCGCCATGCGCAGCGCCGGGCGGCCGGCTGAGTCCACCGAGACGCCGATGATGCGTCCCGGCATCTGGCGTTTGAAGGCGTCGCGGGTGGCGAAGAACGCCGCGTGCGGGCCGCCGTATCCCATCGGGACGCCGAACCGCTGGGACGAGCCGACAACGATATCGGCGTCCATTTCGCCCGGCGGTTTCATCAGCACCAACGCCAGCAGGTCGCTGGCAACCGTGACCAGGGCGCCTTTTTCATGGGCCGCCTCGATGACCGGGGTGATGTTGCGGACCCGGCCGGTGGTGCCGGGGTACTGGACCAGAACGCCGAACACGTCGTGTTGGTCCAGCTCGGTGAACGGGTCTCCCTCGACGATGTCGAAGCCGAGGGAACGGCCGCGGGTTTTGATGACGGCCATGGTCTGGGGGTGGCAGTCCGCGGCGACGAAAAAGGTGTTGGCGCCGGTTTTGCAGATCCGGTGCGCCATGGCCATGGCTTCGGCGGCGGCGGTGGCTTCGTCGAGCAGCGAGGCATTGGCGATTTCCATGCCGGTCAGGTCCATGACCATCTGCTGGAAATTCATGCACGCTTCCAGGCGGCCCTGGCTGATTTCCGCCTGATAGGGGGTATAGGCGGTATACCAGCCGGGATTCTCCATCACGTTGCGCAGGATGACGCTGGGCATTTTGGCGCCGTAATAGCCCATGCCGATCATGGAAATGAAGACCTTGTTGCGTTCCGACATGCGCCGCAGATACGACAGCGTTCCGCGTTCGGTCTTGTCGGTGCCGATGTCGAGGGGGGTGTCGGTGATGATGCTTTTGGGCACCGCCTTGCCGATCAGGTCATCCAGGGACTTTAGCCCCAGGGCGCCCATCATGTCCGCGATTTGTTCATCACCGGGGCCGATATGGCGGCGGATGAATTCGTCGCGTTGTTCCAGGTAGCCGAGGGTATCGCGAGACATCAGCCGAGCTCCTCCACATAGCCCTTATAGGCGCCTTCTTCCATCAGGTCGTCCAGTTCGCTCGGATCGCTTAAGGATATCTTGAACAGCCAGCCGGTACCGGTGGGGTCTTCGTTGACCTTGCTCGGGTCGGCGTCGAGATCGCCATTGGTTTCGGTCACGTCCCCCGACACCGGAGAATAAATCTCGCTGGCCGCCTTGACGGATTCGATGACGCAGGTTTCGTCTCCCTTGCTCAGCTGTGTGCCGGTGTCGGGCAGTTCGACGAACACGATCTCGCCCAACTGGGTTTGCGCATAGTCACTGATGCCGACCACGGCGGCGTCGCCTTCGAGGCGGACCCATTCGTGCTCTTTGGTGTATCTGATTGTCATGGGTTTATCCTTTAACTCG
>JAESSX010000313.1 GCA_016763915.1 Rhodospirillales bacterium | reverse complement strand
CACTGCGTACCGGCGACTTGTCGGGCCAGGGTACGACGAACAGCACTAGAATCGCACCGAACATGGCGATCACGCCGCCCAGCTTGGCATCGATGAACCAGACGTCGAAGTTGATCGAACGGAGGATCGCGAAGAACGGCAGGAAATACCATTCCGGCACGATGTGGGGCGGGGTGACAAGGGAATTGGCCTTGATGTAGTTGTCGGGCTCGCCGAAGAAGTTCGGCGCGAAGAAAACGAAGTACATGAAAAAGATCATGAACACGCCCAGCCCGAACAGGTCCTTCATGGTGTAGTAGGGATGGAACGGGATGGTGTCCTCGGGCCCCTTGATGTCGACGCCCAGCGGATTGTTGGACTTGTGCACGTGCAACGCCCACAGGTGCACGAACACCAGCGCGAAGATCACGAACGGCAGCAGGTAATGCAGCGAGAAGAACCGGTTTAGCGTCGGGTTGCCGATGGAAAACCCGCCCCACAGCCAGGTCACGATGGATTCGCCGACGAGGGGAATGGCGGAAAACAGGTTGGTGATCACGGTGGCGCCCCAGAAGCTCATCTGGCCCCACGGCAACACATAGCCCATGAACGCGGTCGCCATCATCGCCAGGATGATCATCACGCCGATAATCCACAGCAATTCGCGCGGTTCCTTGTAGGACCCGAAATACATACCCCGGAACATGTGGATGTAGACCAGGATGAAGAACATGGAGCCGCCGTTCATGTGGATATAGCGCAGCAGCCAGCCGTAATTGACGTCGCGCATGATGCGTTCGACGGATTCGAAGGCATAATCCACGTGCGGGGTGTAGCTCATCGCCAGCACGATGCCGGTAGCGACCATGATCGCCAGCACGATCCCGGCCAGCGAGCCGAAGTTCCACCAGTAATTCAGGTTTTTCGGCGTCGGATAGCCGGAGCCCACCGATTCGTCGATGAAATGGAAGATCGGAAGCCGGTATTCGACCCATTTGATAACGGGGTTCTCGTAGAATTTGTTGCTCATTGTCAGCCCCTTACCCGATCTTGATCGTAGTGTCGGTGAGATATTCATACCCCGGCACGACAAGGTTCTTCGGCGCCGGACCCTTGCGGATGCGCCCCGAGGTGTCGTAATGCGAACCGTGGCACGGGCAGAACCAGCCGCCGTATTCGCCCTTCGGCTCGCTGGCTTTCTGGCCCAGCGGGATACAGCCCAGATGCGTGCAGATACCGACCATGATCAGCCATTGGGATTTCTGGACGCGGTCCTGGTCGGCTTGCGGGTCGATCAGGTCGTCCAGGCTAACGTCCTCGGCGGCTTTGATCTCGGCCGCCGTGCGGTGGCGGACGAACACCGGCTTGCCTTGCCAGACGACGGTGATGCTCTGGCCTTTGGCGATCGGCTCCAGGTCGACTTCGGTGGTCGACAGCGCCAGCGTGTCGGCGGCCGGGTTCATGGCATCGACAAGCGGCCAGACGGCCAGAGCCGTTCCGACCGCGCCAACGGTGGCAGTGGAAAGCAGTAAAAAATCGCGACGGGTCTTTTCGTCGGGGTTCGCCGTATCGCTCATGGAAACTTCCTTTTCCGGTCGTCATCCGTATTCGATGATTTACATGTTCTGCTGTGTTAAATCCCGTTTCTAAAAATAAGTTTGGAGAAACGAGGTGAAACGGTAAATGTAATAAGGAATTATCAGGTAATGAAATAAAGGATTTTAGGGTCCGCGAAGGACGTACGAACCGGGCAAAATGTATAATACAATTAATTCCGGTTGCAAGACGTTTTCGGCCATTTTATCCCCACCCGTCCCCGACACAGGATCGAACCATCATGCGATTGGCGCTTTATCAACCCGATATCCCCGGAAACGCCGGCGCCGTCATGCGCACGGCCGCGTGTCTGGGCGTAGGCGTGGATATCATCGGCCCATGCGGGTTCGTTTTGTCCGACAAACAGATGCGCCGCGCCGGCATGGATTATCTCGACGCGTTGGACCTGACCAGCCATTCCTCGTGGCAGGCGTTCCAGGATTCCCGGCCCGATCGCCTGGTGCTGTTGAGCACCAAGGCGGAGGACAGCTATTTGCAATTCCCTTTTCTGGCCGATGACATATTGTTGGTGGGCCGCGAAAGCGCCGGTGTGCCGCCGGAGGTCCACGCGTGCGTGGATGCCCGCGTGCGGGTGCCGATGGCGCCGGGCATGCGGTCCCTGAACGTGGCCGCCGCGCTGGCGATGGTGCTGGGCGAGGCGCTGCGCCAAACACATGGATTTGACACATGACCGACGACGCCCCTTACGCCACCGACGACCACAAGAAACAGGCGTCCATCTGGTTCGAAGCCTTTCGCGACGACCTGTGTTCGGCGCTCGAAGCCATCGAGGACGACGTCACCGGCCCCAACCCGACATCCATGCTTGCACCCGGCCGGTTCGAGCGCACCGCCTGGCAGCGCGACGAAGCGAACGGCGGGGGCGGCGTCATGTCGGTGATGAGGGGCCGGGTGTTCGAGAAGGCGGGCGTCAACGTATCCACCGTGCGCGGCGAATTTTCCGAGGAATTCCGCGACAAGATTCCCGGTGCGGCGGAAGACCCCAGGTACTGGGCCACGGGCGTGTCGGTGGTCATACACCCGCGTTCGCCGTTTGTGCCGGCGGCGCACATGAATACCCGCATGATCGTCACCACCCGGGGTTGGTTCGGCGGCGGCGGCGACCTGACGCCGGTGTTTCCCGTCGACGGGGACACCGCCGATTTCCACGCCGCCTATAAAGACGCCTGCGACAAATTTGATGAAACCTACTATCCGAAATTCAAGAAATGGTGCGACGAATACTTTTTCCTGCCCCACCGGGGCGAGGCGCGCGGCGTCGGCGGAATTTTCTACGACAGCCTCAACACCGGCGACTGGGACGCCGACTTCGCCTTTACCCAGGACGTCGGCTGGGCGTTCCTGGGGTCCTATCCCGAAATCGCCCGCCGCCACATGGACGACGACTGGACCGACGATGACCGCCGCGCGCAATTGGTCAAGCGCGGGCGCTATGTGGAATTCAATTTGCTCTACGACCGCGGCACCACGTTCGGCCTCAAGACCGGCGGCAACACCGAAGCCATCCTGATGTCGCTGCCGCCGGAAGTCATCTGGCCTTAAAGTTCGGCGGTGAGGATTTGCCATGACCGTGTTTCACCTGCATTCGCAACCCGTACAGGATCAATGGCTGGACGCCTACGGCCACGTCAATGAAGCCTATTATCTGGTGCCTTTTTCCAATGCGTCCTGGGCGTTGCAGGAAAAATTCGGCATCGGCGCGGACTATTTCAAACGCACCGGCGGGGCGCTGTATACGGTCGAAAGCCATGTCCGTTACCTCAAAGACGTCCGCGCGCCGGCGGTGATGGAGGTGCAAACCATGATCCTCGGGCTCGACGCCAAGCGCCTGCATCTCGCCGAGGTGATAACCGTTGACGGTATCGAACGGGCCACGTTCGAGTGCCTGGGGCTGCACGTGGATACCCACGCCGGGCGTTCCCGGCCGATGCCCGGGGACGTGGTCCGGGCCATGGCCGAAGCGGTGGTTGCCGAGCCTCCGGACTGGGCCGGGCGCCGGGTTTCGCTCTGAAGGCCCTAACGCATATCAAGTAATTTGGCGGCTGGCGGTGTAGCATGGAATTGTAACGCCAAAGGACAGGAACTTCGCCATGACCACGGAGGACCGACAACCACCTGTTGGCGGGTTGAGCGACGGGCCGGTGGAAATCCGCCCCCAGAATCTAGAGAAGGCTTTCGACGACCACCGGGTGCTGTGCGGCATTGATCTGGAAATCCGCCAGGGCGAGGTCGTCGCCATCGTCGGCGGGTCGGGTTGCGGCAAGACGGTGTTGCTGAACCACATCCTGGGCCAGTTGGAACCGGACGCAGGCCACGTCCGGGTTGCCGATTACCAGCAGCCCGGCGCGCCGGTGGTGGACCTGGCCGACCTCGACGATCTGGAAACCGATGCCGTCCACCTGCATTGGGGCGTCGTGTTCCAGCGCAACGCGCTGTTTTCCGGCTCCGTCTTCGACAACATCCTGCTGTGGCTCAAGGAAGTGAAAAATCTCGACGAGGACGACGTAATGCCGATCGCGCAAGAGGTATTGGCGGCGGTCGCGTTGCCGGTGGACGACGCCTTTCTCGATACCGACACCGAAAGCCTGTCGGGCGGCATGGCGAAACGGCTGGCCATCGCCAGGGCGTTGTCGATGACGCCCAATGTTATTTTTTACGACGAACCGACGACCGGGCTGGACCCGACCAGCGCGGCGCAGGTCCAGGACCTGATCATGGAAACCCACGGCCCCCGGCGCGACAGCCAAACGGCGCGCACCTCCGTCATCATCACCCACGACAAGGACCTGCTCTGCCGCCTGCATCCCCGCATCGTCATGATTTTTGAGGGCCGTATCGTCTTCGACGGCCCGTTCCGGGATTTCGAGGCATCCCACTCCCCCATTACCCGGCCCTATTTCGAGCTGATGCCGGTGCTGCACCAGCGGGAGGCGGGGAGCGGCTGAGGGGGGCTTAATTATCCGGAAAACAAAACATCGGCGGAGGCCGACCTAAGGCATGCCAGGAACCGGCGACGTCACCAAAGAGAAAGCCTTCGAACTTTACCACGGCCCGTTCGGCAAAGTGATGCGGGAACTGGCGGCTAGCTACGTGGCTCCGGTTTTCTGGGAGGAACGGAACAAGGAAGGCGGGATCAGACTCCGCAACAGCACCATGTT
>JAESSX010000312.1 GCA_016763915.1 Rhodospirillales bacterium | reverse complement strand
TCTCAACGCCCACCACCATGTACTCCCCCGAATGAATTATTGTTATCTTGTTGGTACAAGAGAGGTGGTGAAGATAAAATTAATGGCGCTGGTGAATGGGAGGTGTCGCGAACACCGTCAGACACTGCCTCCAGGTTCACTCCGCCCCGATCGCCTGCATGGTGCGGACGTTGTAATAGCTGTCTGCTACGCCGGTCCGTGCCGTGATCCGAATGGGCATCAGTCGGAGTTTTGGTTATTCCTCCGGCTCCAAGCCTTCCTCATACTCAATGAGGTGAGCTCCTAAGGAATCCAGAAAAATAGCCTCTTTCGAGTGGAGATCATTTTCGGAAATGTCTGCAAGCAATCTGTAGTAGAGATCCTTAAGGGTGCGGTATTCAGCCTCATCTGAAATCGGTGGTATTTCTCCCTGGGTCCACAGAGAACTGAAAACGTGCCGTACGTCGTCAGCATCCATACCCGATTTTTCCAGGAGGCCGCGAACCAATTTCACGTTGGTCTTGTTTTCCTCCGTCACTCTTCCGGCTCCCTAACTTGGACTGAGTTGAGGAACGTCATCAGGTAAGTGGCGTCCCTTTATTTAGAACGTGACGAGGAACACCAACTGGGGGGATGAGTATCCCTCTAGTCTGTTCTAGCGGCGGGGTGTGAACAGAGCACAACAGCGGTATGAAAGCCGTGTGAATGGCAATGAAGCGAACCCAGAGATAACGCGCCCCGCTTCGGCGGGGTTTTTCTTTGGCTCGAAGAGAGAATATTTGTGAACTGGGCCACGACACTGAAATGGGTCTGATCCATACCAACTCATATTCATATGCAAATGAGATATTACATATTTATTTGCAACTGAAACAATCTGACATCAAGGGATTACGTCCCTTAAGTACATTAAGGTAGCGTAATAAATTTACCCGTCAGTATTAGCCGGGGAATAGAGTCCAACTGTTTTTTTGCCCTGTTTTCCAAGGCCGCAAAAGCAGAACAATGGACTGAAAGAAAACGGAAAAGTCCTCGGTTTCAAAATTTTCTGACACGACCCAAGAAGATTTTACAAAAGGAGACCGACAAAATGGCAGAAGAAACCGCAACCACTGATGCGACGACAGGAGGCGAAGCGCCCCCGCCCATGGATGGCATAGAGGCGGCAGTCACGGAAGCATTTCAATCCGCCCTGGAGGAAGGGGCGACGCCCGAAGAAGCTTTTGATTCGGCTATGACAGCAGCCCAGGACGCCGCCACCGAGATGGGAGTCCCACCGGAGGAATTCCAGCAGGGAGCGGATGCCGCCACGTCGGCTTTCTACGAGGCGATTGATAGCGGTGCTTCCCCCGAAGATGCCATGAACGCGGCGCAAGAAGCCGCGGCTGAAACAGCGCCGCCGCCCGAAGGCGATGCACCACCGCCCGATGGCGACCCGATAATGGCCGAAGGTGATGCTCCTCCGCCCGAAGGCGATGCCCCGCCGCCCGAGGAAGGCGACCCGATAATGGCCGAAGGTGACGCACCACCGCCAGAGGGGGATGCCCCGCCGCCCGAAGGAGAGGGTGAAGGCTGGGGTGAAACCGCTGACGCGACCACAGACGATGGCGGCATTCCCAATGTCCCGCCGCCCGAAGAAGACGCGCCGGATTCGGGCGATCCTCTCGCCGCCGCACCCCCTCCCGAAGAAGCCCCGCCACCCGAAAGCGAAGGCGACATGGCGGCCATGGACGAAGCCATGGACTCCGAGGACATTCCGGACGGCATGGAGCCGCCACCAGACTACACCGGCGACGGCGAATATATGGCTGACGATTGTCCGGGCCACGAGGATACAGGCGGCGAAACCGACGTCGGGTGACCGAACGTCGCGGCTTTACATGGAAGGCGGGCCCTGGCGACCGGACCCGTTTTTCCTGCCCCCGATGCATTACCCCAGGTGTTATCCAGAAATGACCAACGCCCCAACCGTTTCCGGCTAAGGCGTTGATTTAAATGGTAGGCGCTGAGGGATTAGAACCCATCACCCGCTGAAGCAATAAGAGTCACCGGCCCGGTCACTAAATTCGTTAAAGCTGTCTCGTAGGTCCTGCTCGGGACCAACCAGACTTCCCAAACTGTTTTCAAACTCGCCCAAGCGTCTGATAATTTCGGCAGATGAGATTGAAACATCTCCAAAAACGATCCGCCACGCTCGCAGCATTTCGCCCAAGGTTTCCTGTTCAGGGTCCATCGTTTGGGCGGCTATGACAGCATCCATTGGATCAGCGAATTCGCCGGGTCTGATTTCTCGCCCAACCCAAACGACGGTCTGCCGAACAAAGTCATCCCCTAGCTCGAATGAAGCCATGCGCCGCCGCCACGCTTTTGGGTTGGTGCCCATACGCAATTCGTGAAGGCCCATGTGCCGCCCCCGGGTGCATCGTTTCTCGACATTTCCAGATAGATCACGCCCCCCACCAGAACGTTTTGGGACGACGATGACGAACAACCTGAATCCGGGGCAAGGGGTTGCGGAAGACGATGAGGCTTACCTGTTTAAGGCGATCGCATTTGCCGGTGATTGCAGGCACCTGGCCGAACTCCGATGCCCTATGCGGAAACTTATCTCTAGGCTTACAATCCGGGATGAGGCAAGTTTTGCACAAGCTGTGGAGATGGCATATCAGGCAATGTACCGACGCTGGCGCACCAGTGAACTTGAAACACTTTTTGATATAGTATCAAAATAGGCGGTGAATATAATGAAATGCGTAATATTGGCGGGTGGACGGGGCACGCGGATTGCTGAAGAAAGCAATACCCAGCCGAAACCACTTGTAAGGATCGGTGACAGCCCGGTCATCTTGCATATTATGAAGTACTACTCCAGTTTCGGAGTAAATGACTTTGTTATTTGTCTTGGTTACAAGGGCTACCTCATCAAAGAATACTTTGCCAATTACATTTTGCATCAATCGGATGTGACGATCGATTTCAAGGAGAACAGTGTCGAATACCATGACCTTCGCTCCGAACCGTGGCGGGTGACCCTGGTCGATACCGGCCTGGATACGATGACCGGGGGGCGGCTCAAACGTATCGCTCCTTTTGTCCGTGATGATCCGTTCTTTTTCCTCACCTACGGAGATGGCGTCAGTGACGTCGATATCAGCGCACAGAAGGCTTTCCATCAACAACATGGACTGCTTGCGACCATGACCGTCACCGCACCGACCGGGCGGTTCGGGACGCCGACGATTGACGGGGACCTTGTCGTTAATTTTGAGGAGAAACCCGCCAAAGGGGGATTGGTCAACGGCGGTTTCTTCGTGATGTCCCCGGGAATCTTTGACCTGATTGAGGGTGACAGCACCTCATTGGAGCATGAGCCCCTCCGCAGCCTGGCCCAAAATAGACAACTCGCCGCCTGGCGTCACGACGGTTTTTGGCACCCAATGGATACGGTCCGGGACAGAGATCATTTGGAAAATCTGTGGGTCAATGGGGTTGCCCCATGGAAAGTTTGGTAATGACGCATGTCATTCTGGAGGAATAGACGGGTTTTCATCACCGGCCATACAGGCTTCAAGGGTGCCTGGCTTGCGTTATGGCTCCGCCATCTTGGGGCAAAGGTGAGAAGCTTTTCCCTGCCGCCTCCGGACGGCGGGGCGTATGAGGATTTTGCCCCGCTCATAAGCAGCGGAGGACAATTTATCGACATTCGGGAGCATGACGCGGTCGTCAAGGCCATCGCCGACGCAGAGCCCGAAGTCATCTTTCATCTTGCCGCTCAGGCCCTGGTCCTGCACGGCTATAAACAGCCTGTGTTGACCTATGAAACAAACGTCCAGGGAACCCTCAACCTGCTTGACGCCGTGCGGCTGTGTCCCTCGGTGCGGGGAGTGCTGGTTGTAACGAGCGATAAGGTTTACGCCAATAAAGGGGATGGAACGCCGATGACAGAGGCCTCCCCCCTGGGCGGCAGCGATCCATACAGCAACTCCAAGTCCTGCGTTGAGTCCCTGGTCGAGGCCTGGCGAAACAGTTACCTGGAACCTGACGGGATCGGCATCGTGACGGCACGGTCCGGCAATGTGATCGGCGGCGGCGATGTCGCCGCTGACCGCTTGTTGCCGGATTTTTTCCGGGCTGTTAAGGGAAAAAGGCCATTACGTGTCCGCCACCCTGAAGCGGTCCGTCCCTGGCAGTTCATTCTGGAGCCGTTGGCCGGATATCTTGATTACGCCCAGGAATTAATAGCAGGAACGGACAGGCCGCCCCCTGCCCTCAATTTTGGCCCCTCTGCACTGGATGCCTGGCCGGTCCACCGGGTGCTGGACCGCCTCATCAGCCATTTGGGTGAGGGACGTTGGGAAAAGGGCGAGCCGCCGGCGGATAAGGAGACAAAACGATTGGTCCTGGATGCCGAACTGGCCTGGCAGGCCCTGAAATGGCGGGCGCGGCTTTCGGTCGACGACAGCCTGGACCTGACGGCCGAGTGGTGGCGCGAACAGCAACGGGGGGCCGCCATGATCGAGGTCGCTCTCAACCAAATCGACCAATACCAAGCCCTGACATCATGACCTCCCAGATCACTCATTGCCGGTTATGTCGTTCGCCGGAACTAAGCACCCTGGTTGACCTGGGCGAGATGCCGGCGGCCAATGCCTTGCGACGAACCGCCGACGAAGAGGACCGCATTTTTCCCCTGTCCGTGAAAATGTGCGGGCAGTGTCATCTCGCCCAACTGAGCCTCACCGTGCCGCCGGAGGAGCTGTTCGACAATTATGTTTATTTCTCATCTTTTTCAGCGAGTTGGCTTGAGCATGGCCGGCGTTTTACCGAAAAGGCGATTGCCGGGCTCGGCTTGAATGAACACTCCTTGGTGGTGGAAGCCGCCAGCAACGATGGCTACCTGTTGCAACATTTTCAGGACAGGGGTATCCCAGTGCTGGGGATTGAGCCCGCGGCCAACGTTGCCGATATCGCCAGGGAAAAAGGGATCGTCACCGAAGTATCGTATTTCGGTGACGCGGTTGCCGGAGACCTGGCGACACGTGGCCAACGGGCCGACCTGATGATCGCCAACAACCTCATTGCGCACGTCCCGGATATTCATGATTTCGTGCGTGGGTTGGCGACGGTCCTGAAGCCATCGGGGGTTTTAAGCTGCGAATTTCCCCATCTGCTGCATTTGATGGATGAAGTGCAATTTGATACGATATATCACGAGCACTACTTCTACTTTTCCCTTAAACCGCTCATAAAGATCATGAGGCAATGTGGACTTGAGGTTTTCGATGTCGAAGAACTCAGTACCCATGGCGGCTCTTTACGGGTTTGGGCGGCGCGAAAAGAGAGCGCGCCAACGCCGCGGGTTGCGGTGGCAAAGGTCCTGGCGGCAGAATCAGCGGCGGGGCTTTATTCCAGCGCAACGTGCGCTCAGCGGTTAATGAAGATCAACGACGTTCGTGACGGCCTTTGCGATTTTATCGCTTCGGCTCATGCCGAACGTCGCCGCATTGTCGGTTACGGCGCCGCGGCCAAGGGAAACACGCTCCTTAATTACTGCGGGGTAACGGCCG
>JAESSX010000311.1 GCA_016763915.1 Rhodospirillales bacterium | reverse complement strand
TTCTAGAGCGCCCGTAGCTCAACCGGATAGAGCGCGGGATTTCTAATCCCGAGGTTGCAGGTTCGAGTCCTGCCGGGCGCGCCAGACCACCGAAACCGGGAACGCCATGACGCAAACCCCCACTACGGACTTCGGCATCACCGATTTGTGGCCGACCCGGATTCTGCACCGCCGGGTGGGGGGATGCGAAGCCTGGAACAAGGAGCTGATTAAACTGGTGCGCGAGATGGACCGCGCTACCAAGAACCTGACCACCGATTATCTGGAGCAGGACCTGTTCAACATGGACCATCCGGCGGTCAACTGGCTGCGCGAAGAGGTCAACGGCACGGTGATCGAATATCTGCGCAACCTGGGCATCGATTACCCGGTCAACTGGACCATCACCGGCTGGCCCAACGTCAACCGGTTCGGCGACTACCACGACCCCCATAATCATCCGTGGTCCTATCTCAGCGGCACCTATTTCGTCAAAATGCCGACCACGCGCGAACCCCTGCAAACCCGTAGCGACGTGCGGCCCGGCTGCATCACGTTTTACGACCCGCGCCAGGGCGTCAATATGATGGCCATCAAGAACGACCCTTATGTGGAACCGGAACACACGGTGTTGCCCGAACCGGGGCTGGTGATGTTGTGGCCGGCCTTCGTCAAACACTTCGTGCATCCGAATTTGAGCAAGCAAACCCGGATTTCGATCAGCTTCAATATCGTTTTGAAATGGTCCGACGACTATCTGCCGGACCAGAGTTGACGGTAGGGGGTGGGGTTTTTCAGAAATATCTCTATATTGAGTCTATGGGGTCGTGAAAGCAGCCGCTCTTTCAAGAAAAGGACATTCAACCGTGGCGATAAGAGTTGCCGGCACCACCGAATACAACCGCAAGGACAACCGGGTCGCAACCCCCGCCTGCATTTCCTTTGAAGGGAAAGCCTATCAGATTCTGGACATCGGGTTCGGCGGTTTCAGGATCGGCGGCTATGAAGGCGAACTGATGCCGGGCCGGAGGTTTCTGGTCGATGGCCTCGGCCTCGACGAGGCCAATTTGGTGGCTGTACACATCGATTGCACGGTGGCGCGCCGCCTCGGCAACCAGCTCGGCGTCGGGTTCAACGAACTGGATTCCCTGTCTTATGATGTGCTCGACGCGTTGATGATGCGGCGGAAAAAGTTTTTTGAAAAATTAAAAAAGGGCTAGCCGGACGGAAGCGGGTCGGGGCAATCCGGAACGCGGCCGGGATCAGGGTTCGCCGTAAAGGTCCCCGGGGTCGATTTCGACGCCGGCGATTTCCGCCACATCCCCGTCGCGCACCGCATTGAAAAAACAATTGCGCCGCCCGGTGTGACACGCGACGCCGACCTGATCGACCTGGACCAGCACCGTATCGCCATCGCAATCCCAGCGGAAATCCTTCAACGTCTGCGTCTGGCCGGAACTTTCGCCCTTGCGCCACAGTTTCCCGCGCGACCGCGACCAGTAGCAGACCCGCCCGGTTTTCAGGGTTTCGGTAATGGCGTCGCGGTTCATCCAGGCCATCATCAGCACTTCGCCGGAATCGAACTGCTGGGCGATCGCCGGCACCAGGCCGTCGGCGTTGAAAACGATGGCGTCCAGCACGGCGGGGGCGGCGGCCTCGGCGTTGCCCATGTTTTCGGACATGTCGTCGGTCATGGGTTTTCCTTTCCAGGTCAATCAACCCTTACATTGGCTTTTGAAAGAATTCTGTCAACCGGCGGGGGCTCGTGTATAATGTTATATTATATCATTACTGACGGAAACACGATGGCCCAGACGGCCCAGACGCCCCAGACGGCGGCCTTTCTTGAGGACGGCCACGATCATTCCCATTGCCTGGACGGAGCGCTCGACCGGGCGGCGACGCTGTGCGCGCAAAAGGGTGTGCGCCTGACGGCCCTGCGGCGCCGGGTGCTGGAACTGGTATGGGGCGGGCACCGGCCGCTCGGAGCCTACGATATCCTGGCCTCGCTGAGGGCCGAACGGGTGGGGGCCGCGCCGCCGACGGTGTACCGGACCCTGGATTTTCTGCGCCAACAGGGTTTGGTCCACCGTATCGAAAGCCTGAATGCCTTTGTCGGCTGTCCGGACCCGGACACGCCCCACGGGGGTCAGTTCCTGATCTGCCGGGATTGCGGTCTGGCCGCCGAACTGAATGACGCCGCCGTCGATCTGGCTATTCGCAAAAGCGCCGCCGCCGCCGGTTTTGCCGTCGGCCGCAAAATCATCGAGATCGAGGGCCTGTGCCCGCATTGCCGATACACCTGAAGTGAGACGACCCGCATGAATGACAGCACCGATCCTTTTGCCGGGAGGGATGCCCTGATCGAAGCCCGCGACATTACCGTCGTGCGCGGGGATAAGGAGATATTGTCCGCCGCCGGCCTGAAGGTGCGCAATGGAGAAATCGTCACCCTGATCGGCCCCAACGGCGCCGGCAAGACAACCATCGTGCGGGTGGTTCTGGGGCTGATGAACCCGGACCGGGGCATGGTCGTTCGGCGTCCGGGCCTTGTCATCGGCTATATGCCGCAGCGCCTGCATATTGATCCGACCCTGCCGCTGACGGTCGGGCGGTTTCTGGTGTTGGGGGCGGGGCGGCGGCGCTATTCGGCCGATCAGCAGGTCCGGGTTCTCGACGAGGTCGGCGTCGGCAAAATTCTCGAGACCCCGGTGCAGGCCGTATCCGGCGGCGAGTTCCAGCGCGTCGTTCTGGCCCGGGCGTTGCTGAGGGACCCGGACCTGCTGGTCCTGGACGAGCCCTCCCAGGGCATCGACATTACCGGGCAGGCGGACCTTTACCGGCTGATCACCCGCATCCGCGACCGCCGCGGCTGCGGCGTCCTGATGGTGTCCCACGACCTGCACCTGGTCATGGCCGACACCGACGAGGTGGTCTGCCTCAACCATCATGTCTGCTGCGCCGGACGCCCGGAAATGGTGACCAACGACCCCAACTACATTGAATTGTTCGGCCGCCAGGTGGCCGAAACGCTCGCCGTATATCACCACCACCACGACCATGCCCATGACGCCGGCGGCTATGTGGTGCCCCTTGATGAAACCGGCGAAAGCCAGGGACACGATCATGATCGGGGCGGGCACGAACACGGGCACGACGGGGATCAGGATGGGAGACATGGGCATGGATGACTTCCTCGTCCGCGCTTTGATCGGCGGCATCGGCGTTGCCATCGTGGCGGGGCCCTTGGGCGCTTTTGTCGTCTGGCGCCGGATGGCGTTTTTCGGCGGCAC
>JAESSX010000310.1 GCA_016763915.1 Rhodospirillales bacterium | reverse complement strand
TTCCATTGAGGCTATCCGCCGCAGGCGAATTCTAATACTGGGACGCGCAGCATTTCGCCATCAGTCCAGGAAAACTCCGCCCACTGGAACACCCTGAACACGTAATAAGGCGCCTGGAAAACCCAGCGCCCTGCACTGCCCTCGACGGCTAGAAAATTTCGTTACTGCTTACAACCC
Organism: Rhodospirillales bacterium; assembly: GCA_016763915.1. The sequence continues at coordinate 4,374 of JAESSX010000310.1, read as the reverse complement.
GGCGCAAGCGTAACTATTGATCTCCATACCGACGGCAATCTCAATAACTTTCGGTGTCTTCCAGGCCATAACGTTTACCTCCCAAGTAAACAACCAACCTAATATGAGATTCTATTAATATTCAAGGTTCCGCTTCGATAATCAAGACAAAATTTTACCGGCGGGCTGCAACCGCAGGATCATTCCATGCCCGGGCGAGTTACTCTTTTTTCCCTTAAGCAATTGATAAAACATCACGACAGGGGGTTATATGAGCTATAATTCTTGGCCGCGACTTTGGATATGACAGTTGCATGGGTCTATGAAAAAAATCGCCCTGATTTTCTCCCTAGCCCTCGCCGGCTTTCCGGTGGCGGCTGACGTGACCAACGACTATCCAACGGAGGCCCGCGCCGAATTCGTATTGGGCTGCATGGCCGCCAACGGACAGACGCCTGAAATGCTCCAGAAATGCTCCTGCAGCATCGATGTCATCGCCACCCTCGTTCCCTATGAAAAGTATATTCAGATGGTGACCGTCCTGCGCATGCAGCAAGTTCCCGGTGATCGCACGGCGTCCTTCCGCGGAGCAGCGTGGGCGAACGCGATGATCGACGAATTGAAGAGCGCGGAAGCGGAATCGACCCTGAAATGCTTCTGATGCCGCGTCGGCAAACGGCGCGGGCAAGATTTTTCTTCACTGATGGACGTTGAAGGTGACGGCACTCCAACAATGACGAGAACCGCGCCCTACCTGCTTGGGCATGTTATTTTGACCGGGTTTCCCGCAGATCCGTATGTCCATATGAAAGGGGCTCCTATCCAGGCCCGAAACCCATGATTACCCTTGCCATAATGAAACCATAATGAGATAATTGCGGTTGAAATTTCTTGACTCAGTGACTTTTTTAGTTCCGGGAATTCTTGCGGCTTTTACAGCTTCAGGAAACAACGGTTTCGTTGCCCCCTGCCGTTTTTGTCGGGGTGAGGGCACTTAATCAGGAAGGCCGTTCTTTAAATCGGAGAAGTTTGAGAGTGGGAGTACGACGATTGAATTAAGGGGGCTGTCCGTCAACCGGTTTGTTGGTCGTGTCGTCTGGTTTTCTGAGGACGATAATGTGGGTAGTTACCTGAAAAAATAATAACCGATCATTTCCTGAAACATCTAAGGTTTCCTAAAACATCCAAGGTTACCTGAAACATTTAAGAACGACATGGCCCACCTTGCGCAAAGGGAAAGTGGGTCTGCTTTTAGCTAAATTAAGGAGGCAAATTTGAGCTAAATCAGGGAGGAAATGTTCATGAAATACATAGACAAGTCCTTAAATAAGATCGGTTTGCTTGTGGCGGGAGCGCTTCTCGCGTTACCGAACATGGCGCAGGCGAACGAAGAACTTCTCGTGAGGCAGAATAACCCGGCGGAATGGACCATGCAGAATGGCAACTTCTCCGCCACGCGCTACAGTTCTTTGGCCCAGATCAACACGAGCAATGTAAAGAACTTGAAAGTCGCCTGGTCCTTCTCGACCGGCGTTTTGCGGGGACACGAAGGTGGCCCCCTGGTGATCGGTGACGTTCTCTACATAAACACACCTTTTCCTAACAATGTGTTTGCCCTTGACCTCAACAACGAGGGCCGGGTTATCTGGGAATACAGGCCAAAGCAGGATCCGTCTGTCCCCGGTGTGATGTGCTGCGACACGGTGAACCGTGGCGTCGCCTATGCCGAGGGCAAAATCTTCCTGTACCAGGCCGATGCCACGCTGGTGGCACTCGACGCCAAGACCGGCAAGAAGATCTGGTCGGTGTCCAACGGCGATCCTAAGGTTGCCGCCACAGGCACCAACGCTCCGCACGTGATCAAGGATAAGGTTTTCGTCGGCATCTCGGGTGGCGAGTTCGGTGTTCGTAGCTACATGAGCGCCTTTGATATCAACACCGGCAAGATGGTCTGGCGCGGATATTCCATGGGTCCTGACAAGGATATCCTGGTGGATCCGAAAAAAACCACCCATATGGGCAAGCCCGTGGGCAAAAATTCGGGGTTAAACACCTGGAAAGGCGACCAGTGGAAGATCGGTGGCGGCTCCACTTGGGGCTGGTATGCTTATGATCCGAAACTCAATTTGATTTACTACGGATCAGGCAATCCCAGCACCTGGAATCCGGTACAGCGCCCGGGCGACAACCGATGGTCGATGACCATCTGGGCCCGCGACGTGGATACCGGCATTGCCAAATGGGTCTATCAGATGACCCCCCATGACGAATGGGACTACGACGGGGTCAACGAGATGATCCTCGCCGACATCCCGGTCAAGGGCAAGATGCGCAAGACCCTGGTCCACTTCGACCGCAACGGTTTCGGCTACACGCTCGACAGAGTCACCGGAGAGCTTTTGGTGGCCGAGAAATTTGACCCCGCCGTCAACTGGGCGACCCATGTCGATATGAAGACCGGTCGTCCGCAGGTGGTGTCTAAATACTCGACCCAGCAAAACGGTGAGGACGTGAACTCCAAGGGCATCTGCCCAGCGGCTCTCGGTTCCAAGGACTAGGCGCCGGCGGCTTTCTCGCCGCGTACCGGCCTGTTTTACATTCCGGGCAATCACGTGTGCATGGATTACGAACCGTTCAAGGTGTCGTACACCGCCGGATCAGCTTACGTCGGCGCGACCCTGAACATGTATCCGGCTCCGGGTGGAACCCACACCGGCCTGATAACCGCGTGGGATGCCGGCAAGGGCAAGATCGTATGGTCGAACCCCGAACCGTTCTCGGCGTGGGGCGGTGTGCTGGCGACGGGTGGTGACGTAGTCTTCTACGGTACCTTGGAAGGGTATTTGAAGGGGATCGATGCGAACACCGGTCGCGAACTGTATCGCTTCAAGACGCCCTCCGGAATCATCGGCAACGTCAACACCTGGTTGCACAAAGGCAAGCAGTACATCGGCGTTCTCTCCGGTGTTGGCGGTTGGGCCGGCGTTGGCATTGGCGTCGGGATGCAGGATTCGGAAGAAATGGCGCGCGGCTGGCATAAAGCTGTCCACCCTGGACGGGCTGTGCCGACAGGTCAGGCTGCAATCGATACCGCTGCTCTGGGTGCGGTTGGTGCCTATAAAGCGCTGACAAACTTCACGCGGGCGGGCGGTGTCCTAACCGTGTTTACCCTGGCCGATTGACGTTCGGTCAGCAGTGAAACTGAACCCTGGCGTTGCCGGATACGGTGATACCGGAAACGGTAATGCTGGGGTTTGTTTTGCCGGAAAATCGTAAACTGTGAATACGCGGCGCCTTGATAAGGCGCGGCAATGTCGAAACCGAACAGGGCTGACCATGATCATCGGCCCAGCCAAGGTACAGCGAAGAACCGGATCGAAAGTTGGTTTATTGAAGGAGTGTTGATCTGATGTATCTTGAGGGTCTTGGCCGCATGGCCGTTTTACTCGGCATGGCCTTGGTTTTGGCCACTTCCGCCTTCGTTCCCGCAGACGCGGCGCAGAAGAATGAGGAAAAGCCCTATCGTATCGTTGGTGGAAAGGTCGATTTCGGGACTTACAACGGATACCGACGATACCATAATTCCTGTCATAGGTGTCATGGTCCTGACGCCGTGGGCAGTTCCTTCGCCCCCTCGCTGATGGAATCCTTGCGGGAATTGGACGAAGAACAATTTCTTAATATAGTTGTCAACGGTCGCATTGACGGCCGTATCGGCAATTCCAACGACAACACACCGAGCAGATCGAGTTCCGCCGCCGGTGAAAGAAATGTCATGCCGTCGTTCGGGTTGGATCCCAACGTGATGGAATATCTCGATGACCTTTACGGCTACATCAAGGCACGTTCCGACGGTGTCCTCGGACCCGGCCGCCCGGCGCGCCTTCCCAAAGAGAAAGTTAAGTGAAGCCCGAGGCCGGCGACCGGTTCTTCGCCAAGGTTCGTCACTACGGCCGGGATTCCGGCACGGTTCGGTTTTTCGGGGGTGGGTTCGACAAACAAACCGTCCGGGCGGGAATCACCGGATGATGGGAACGTTTCCATGCGCCGAGCATTTTCACACTGGATAAAGATCCTTGGCATCGGAGCTGCCCTTGGGTGCCTATCTTTTTCGCTTGACGAAAGCGGTAGTGCCCTTGCCGTACAACCGAGCCGGGAAGCAAAGGTTACTACGGTTCTGCGTATTTGTGCCGACGCCAACAACCTTCCTTTTTCCAACAAAAAAAAAGAGGGCTTCGAGAACAAAATCGCACAATTGATCGCCGATGAGCTGGGCCGCCCCCTCCACTATACTTGGTGGCCCCAGACCATCGGCTTCGTCCGCAACACCTTGCGCATGCGCCGGTGCGACCTGATTGTCGGGATCGGTACCGGCAATGAGCTGGTGCAGAACAC
>JAESSX010000309.1 GCA_016763915.1 Rhodospirillales bacterium | reverse complement strand
GATGATGGGGAATCTGTACTTTTGACGAAGGGCGAAAGCCGGCTTTTAGTCACAAAGTCATCACTTACTAAAGAGTGCGGAAGTTAGTAGACATTAGATTTATACCTTGATATGATATGCCGCGTGAAAGAGCTCGACGGTAGAAAGTTGGATCATAAAGCACTCGAAGCAATTCGTATGCGCGCGGTGAAGCAGGTGGTAGCCGGCGAAAGCCCGGAGACAGTCATCAAAGCACTGGGGTTTACAAGATGTTGCATCTACAACTGGATATCCAAGTACAAGAAGGGAGGTTGGGGTGCATTAAAGGCCGTACCGCTTACCGGGCGCACGCCATTGTTAAACGGGAAACAACTTCAAAAGCTGTATAGCATGATTACCGAAAAGACCCCGACGCAATTGAATTTTGAATTTGCCCTGTGGACGCGCTCAATGGTGGGAGAACTCATCAGAAAGAAATTCAAGGTAAGGCTCAATGATACCACGGTGGGTAGGGTGTTGCGCAAGTTGGGATTGTCGCCACAGAAGCCGTTGCGCCGAGCCTACCAGAGAGATAAAGAGAAGGTAGAGGTCTGGCAGGAGGAGGCCTACCCGGAAATCAAGCGAATGGCCAAGAAAGAGAGGGCTGAAATCTACTTTGGGGATGAGGCAAATGTGCGGTCTGATTATCATAGTGGCACGACATGGGCGCCGGTTGGGGAAACCCCAGTGGTCACGACAACAGGAGCTAGATTTAGCCTGAACATGGTGTCGGCAATTAGTGCCAAGGGGCAAATGAGATTTATGACATTTGAGGGGAAGATGAACAGCGAACGGTTTATAGATTTTCTGAAACGGTTGCTTTACAGGGCGAAACGGCCTGTATACTTGATACTGGACGGGCATCCCGTACACAAGTCAAGAAAAGTGAAAGAATACGTTGCCAAAACAGGAGGCAAACTGCGTTTGTTTATACTGCCGCCATATTCTCCGCACTTGAATCCAGATGAATGGGTGTGGAACTGGTTGAAGAAACACAAACTGGGCAAGGCGAGAATTACAGGCCCTGATCAACTGAAAGAATTGGCAATGAAATATATGCGCAAACTACAGAAACTGCCTGATATAATCCGAGGGTTTTTCCAGGATAAAAACCTAGCGTATATTACATCCTGATGGGAAGTTGTGTCTACTTACTTCCGCACTACTTAGTAACTTCGGTGACATCACCAATAACTCCAGTCTGGATAGCCTCTGCTATCCTTCGCATTTCAACTCTCCCATGGTTTCCTATTCCCATCTGTGTAACCCGGTTATTACTCTTGGCAAACTGCGTCGCCTCACGCACCGAATAAATGTTGACGCCAAGATCCTTCTCGCAATAAACATGTTTGTCTTTTCTAAAAGCCGCCATGGTAACAGGCATGTGTTGATGGTCGGGGGTGGCGACTAGAACCGCATCGATATCAAGGTCATTTCTTTCTAACATCTCCTGATAATATTGAAATCTTGGCACTTCGTTTTCGGGATACGTTTGGTAGACGCCATCATAGTGTACCCCACTGCTCGCACGTATGACAGGTAGTTTGGGGAATTCGGTATCTACATCACAAAGGGCAACCATTTTTGAACCAGTTTCATTTATCATACCGGGAAAAAAGAATGATGCGTGGCTACCACAACCTATGCCTGCAATACGTAAGATTTCACTGGGGCTGGTATGCTTAGGGCCACCGAGAACATGACTTGGAACTATAGAAAACGCAGAAGTTGCTGCTGCCGCCGCACCTATAAACTTACGTCTTGATATATCTGTTTTTTTCTTAGTGGTTTTTTTCATATCGTTTTTTTTCCTCATTTTATTCACCCAAATTTGAGTGGTTGATTTCTCAGTCAAGTTACCGACTAATAGGAATTTGCTATCTTCGACTTTTCCCGGCTTTTGATTTACTGAACCCGTGCGGAGTAATTTTTTGCGGGCCACCCTCACTGTGGCTGGAACATTCTGAATTTGGACATTTGAGATTCTTCACAACTGCCATGAACATAGAACTATACTCCAAATATTGAAGCACAAACCTCACATCTCGAACAAGTTATGCTACAGGCTTTCACAGTTGATGGCGTAAGCACCGTTCAGTTGAGTCGTTCAGTCCGCCTGAAATGCGAAGAGGGTCGAGTGGGTCCTCACATACAGGGTGCCTTCCACGATGGCAGGTGTGGCGTAGACTTTTTCCTTCATGTCGTTTGTCGCCGGAATCTTGGGATTCGGGCCGAGAGTGAGGACGGTGATCCGGCCGTTACCGGCGATGCTGAACAGTTTACCGTCGGCGATCAGCGGGGAAGCGTAGTGAGTTCCGCGGCCGCCCGTTCGCATTTGGTAGACGCTTTTGCCGGTCTTGAGCTCGAGGCAGGTCAGGATGCCGCCGTTCTTTACCAAGTAGACATAGGTGCCATCTGTGAGCGGGGAGGGCACCTCCGGGATGCCACGTTTTTCGAGTATGCGAATTTCATGATCTTCGATGATGCCTTCGCTGTCGATTTGTATGGCCAGCAGGCCGTGGGTTTTGTATCGCGAGCGAAACCTTTCGACACCTCGAACTTGCTCAGACCACTCGTTGTCAGTGATTTCGTTGTCTTTGTTTTTGTCGGCGCTGACGAAGCGGATTGTTCCGCCATTCATCGGAGCCTCGGCTCCCTGCGGGCGGTGAAAGATCCACAGCGTTGGAAGTTCGTCGCGACTGATTGTTTTGTCGCCGTCATTGTCGTGTTCGGTGATCAGCTGTTGAAGCTGGGAATAGGCGGTCTGAGGGCCGGTTCGCCCATCTTGTTCCAGGCGGCAACGATGATTTCATTGCCTGCCAGGACCGGAGTGCTGGTTCCGGTTGTTGCGCATTTAGTGACCCAGATTTGACGTCCGTTAGAAATGTCCAACGCCTGCACTGATCGTGCGCTGTGGATGATCAATCTGTTGCCCGAAAGAACCGGGCAAGCCGTGCAGGCCATTTCGCTGGTGAACGGTTCCTCCTGTTGGACTCGCCATAACTCCTTTCCGGTGACCTTATCAAGGGCCAACACGAAGTGGTCAACGTAGTTGCCACGGTAAAGAATCACCTTGTTGCCGAAGATCGCCGGTGACGCTGCATTTCCACCGAAGGATTTCGCCAGTGGCATTTTTAGTTCCCATAACTTTTCGCCCTCCATGTCGAAACAGATCAACCCGAACGAACCGAAGTAGGCGACCACCCGTTTGCCGTCGGAAGCGGGGGAACCACTGGCGGGGTTGAACGATGGATGTCCTTTTTCGATCTTGTCGGACGGTATATCGCGTTCCCATCGTATCGCGCCCTTGGATCTATCGATGCAGACCAAAGCGAGCTGTCGTTGGGTCTTGTCGTAAGTTGTCAGGAAGATCGAATTTCCAACGATGCAGGGTGAGCTATGACCATCGCCTATTGGCAGGCGCCACAGTTCGTTTTTGCCTGGACCGAACTCGACCGGCGGGGCTGTTCCGGTGGCGACACCTGAGGAATTGACACCGCGGAATTGGGGCCAACCGGCCCCGGCTGCGAAGT
>JAESSX010000308.1 GCA_016763915.1 Rhodospirillales bacterium | reverse complement strand
GATCATCGGCTGCTGGGTTTTGACCTTCCAGCGGATCTTGCCGGTGTTGTAGTCAACGGCGGAAACATTGCCCCACTGCTCTTCGCTGGCGATGACCTTGAAAGCGCCGCCAAGCCACAGCTTGCCGTCGGGATAAGGCGTGCTTTCGACGTGATAGGTCATCGGCTGATGCAGGTTGAGGGCATAGACGAGGCCGAGGTTCGCATCGACCGTCATCGGTGACCATTCGACGCCGCCGTTGGCGCCCGGCAGCATGCGCTGGCCGTTCTTGGTCGGCAGCACCCACATGTCTTCCTGCGGCACCATGGCTTCGGAGAAGCGGATCAGGCTGCAGTCGCTGGCCTTATGGATATAGACGTGCCCGGTCTTGCCGCCATGCAGGACGCCTTTGACCATCTTGCCGTTGTTGTCCTTGACCATAGTGAGGATCGCCGGGCTGACCGCGTCCAGGTCCCAGACGTCATGGGCGATGTACTGGAAGTGGCAGGCGTATTTGCCGGTGTTGAGGTCGACGGAAATCAACGAGTTAGTGTACAGGTTGTCGCCCGGGCGGATCGAACCGTCGAGGTCGGGCGACGGGTTGCCGGCCAGGAAATAGATGCGGTTGGTTTCCAGGTCCACGGCCGGGTTCTGCCACACGCCGCCGCCGAGGGTCTTGTAGGGATCGCCCATTTTCTTGAGCGCCGCTTTCTCGGCCTGGATGTTGCGGAGCATGTCGCGGCCGGTAGCGTCGTGGGTGGCCCACTTGCCGACCGAATTTTTCGGGGTCGTGTGGAAGGTCCACAGCAGCTTGCCGGAATTGGCGTCGAAGGCCTTGATGAAACCGCGGATGCCGTATTCACCGCCGTTGGTGCCGATCAGCACCTTGTTGTTGACGACGGTCGGCGCCATGGTTTCGCTGTACCCTTTTTCGGGGTCGGCGATCAGTTTCTCCCAGATCACTTTGCCCGACTTGGCATCGAGCGCCACCAGCTTGGCGTCCAGGGTTCCCATGAAGAGCTTGTCGCCGGCAACGGCGACGCCGCGGTTGTTGGGGCCGCAGCAATAGGTCGTGATCGGGCCCATCTTGTGCTTGTAGTGCCAGATCTGCTCACCCGTCGCCGCGTTCAGCGCGTAAACGTGGTTGAACGACGTGGTGATATACATGATGCCGTTGACGACGATCGGCGTCGTTTCCTGGGATTCCACCACCTCGGTCTGGAAGATCCAGGCCGGACGCAGGTTTTTGACATTGCTGGTATTGATTTGACTGGCCGGATAATACCGGGTTTGCGCGTAGTTGCCGTTGGTATGCAGGAAGTTGTTCGCATCCCCGCCGGCGCGGTTGAGCATATCCTGAGTGACGGCCGTCATGTTGCCGTAGAGCGTCGCGGCTTTGACTTCCTGCGCGGATGTCTGACCGGCGAACGAAATAGTGACTAATCCGCACAGCACGGCCAGCAGGGCATAGCCCTGTTTAAAGATAGATTTCCTCATGACTCCTCCCAAACGTTTCTCCCCAATGATGATAGGCCGGTGCCGGGATTCTTAATGATCCCCAAAACAAGCCCGGCTTTCTAATGAACGGTTAGATTGTAATCCTTATAAACCGCAGGACACAACCAGAATCCCTTAAATCTTGCGGCCAACACCCCTGCCCAGGCCTCCGCACGGGGATTATTCAGCAGGCGTGCGGGTGACTTTGACCGCCGCGAACCATGCCGCCAAATCGTCTATGTCCCGATCGGAAAGCCCCTGCGCGACGATGCCCATGACCGGGTGTTCCCGTTTGCCGCTTTTGTAGCGGCGCAGCTGTTCGGCCAGATAGGGTTCGAGTTGGCCGCCGATATGGGGCGCATCCGGGCGTTGGCTTGACCCGTCCAGTTCATGGCACGTGACGCAGGCGCGGGCCTTGGCCTTGCCGGCCTTCAAATCGCCGGCCCCGGCGGCAACGGGGAACAGCCCCGCCATCGGGAACAGAAAGACGAACGGCAGGACTATTTTTTTTATCGTGTTCACGCGTTGCTCCAATTGAAAAGAAAAAGGACCGGGCTTTCGCCCGGCCCATGATCCGGATTATCGAAAGTCCCGGTTATTTGCCTTGATAGCTGATCCGGTAGACGGCGCCGGCTTTGTCATCCGACACAAGGATCGATCCGTCGACGTATTGTTGCACGTCAACCGGACGTCCGAGATAGACGCCGTTTTCGTTCATCCAGCCTTCGGCGAAGGGTTCCGTCTTGGCGGCGTTCCCCTTGCTGTCCAGATAGGTGACCATGATACGCGCGCCCCGGGGCTTGACCGCGTTCCAGGACCCGTGTTGGGCGCTGAAAATGGCGTTGCGATATTTATTGGGGAACATGTTTCCCGTGTAGAACATCATGCCCAGGTCGGCGGCGTGTGCGATCATCTCGACCTGAGGCTTCACGTACCGGCCGGCCTCGTCTTTGGGAATGGCCTTGTCCTTGTACTCATTGGTTCGGGTGCTGCCGCCGCCATAATAGGGATGGCCGTACCACATGCCGTTTTTCGATATTTTATTGAGCTCGCCGGGCGGGATTTCATCCCCCATGCCATCCACCTGGTTGTCGGTGAACCAGAGCTTTCCGTCCCTGGGGTTGAAGGCGTGGCCGACGGAATTGCGAATGCCGGTGGCGATGACTTCACGATTCTTGCCGTCCCGGTCCATGCGGATCATGCCGCCGATGCCCCATTTCTTGTACAGCGCCACTTTCTCCTGAGGCGTGACGTTAAAGGGCTGGCCCAGGCTGATGTAGAGCTTGTTGTCCGGGCCGATGGCACAAATGCGGGCGGTATGGTTGTAGGATTCTTCGTCGGGCGGAATCAGCTGACCCTGTTTGACGATCGCAATGGCGACCGTGTCGGAGCCTTCCATGAAGTATTCCGCCGCCGGGAACAGCAGCACGCGGTTCCGCTCAACCACATAAAGAAAGCCGTCCGGGGTGTAACAGACACCATTCGGAATATCGAAATTCACGCTGGGGCTGAACTCCTCCACCGTATCGGCGACATTGTCCATGTCCCTGTCCGTAACCGACCAGACCGTGGTCTTGCGGGTGCCGACCCAAACCGTCGCCTTGTTGCGGCTGACGGCCATGTGACGGGCGTCGGGCACAATCGCGAACAGCTCGATCTTGAAGCCGTCCGGCATTTTTATTTTCTGCAGAACCTTTCTCAGGTTAGCGGCGTATTTACCGCCTTGCGGCACCCGAGCCATCGGGCCGGTGTCGGTCCTTTTGAAGGACCCTAGTTTCGACAGGTTTTCCTCGTCGTCCTTGGCGAAAGCAGGAGCCGCGCCCAACGAAAACGCCAAACCCAAGGCGACCGAAAACAGAACGTACCTTTTCATAATTTCCTCCCAATAGTTGGTCGTTCTTTTTAAAATTTATTCCTTATCTGCGTACTACGTTTATACTCGGGCACTATACTATACCGTGTCCTCAAAAAACAGAGGAAGGAATCGTTCCGGACGCCTTCCCGGCTCGAAAACAAGTCGACCGGCCTGCAACCGAATTCCCTGTTATTCCCGGCCTTCTAATTCGCACTAACGAAGTAAAAATAGCGGATAACGCACACACCCAGGGGCAAGGACACCTTGCGGACCTCAATGTTCAAAGGAATTTCCCTGGAATTTCCCTGCATAACAGGGAAATCACCCCCGGTACGGCAGATACGGGTTCGCCCGAGACTGCGCCCACCGCCAACCCCTCGTCTCTGCCTCCCCCGGTCCCCATAACAATTGCCCGAAAGCCCCTGTTTCGGAGGACCGAGGCGGCCCCGGATGGGGGAAGACCGGAACATGGGTGTATTACCCCGAACACAAACGCCCCGGCGTTGTCAGAAATCAACGTGTCCGGGCTAATAGCAACGACTTTACCCTGAATATGGCTAAACCGGCTTGCATCATTGGATGCTAAGCGAATTGTTGCCTGTTGATCAGGCGATATATATCCCACATCCTGGATAGGAAGGCGGGCCTCAATGACCAGTTTGTCATTTAAGGGAACCAGATCAAGAACCGCACCACCGGGTTTCAACACGCCACCGATCGTTACCAAGTAGAGTGTTTTCACAATGCCATCCATAGGGGCCGGAACAGTTGTTCGGTCCAGGTTGTCCTTATATTTCGCCAGCCTTTCTGTCGTTTCACGCAAGCGCTGCCTAATATCCTCCAGTTCATCAATGGCCTTACTTAGATAGCCAATGACGATCCCGGCCAATTTGGCGTCTTCTTCCCTGAGGCTGGACTCTATCTGATGCAAGAGCGCCACCAGGGGAACGCCTTTGATAAAATGGAAAATATTGTCACCGTCATCGGCGCAGTACTGGGCCCGGCCGGACATCATTATCAAGACGCATGATTTTCCGGGTCCACCTTCCAGGAAACTTACATCCAATCCAGTTTCGGAATAGAAGCCCTGTTCAAGGGCCGCGTAGTAACCGGCGAATTGGAATTGATGCTCCCAGCCCAACTGCAGGGCAACCCGTTCCAGGCGAGGCTTGGAAACTCAGAATGTCCTTAAAGATTCCAGGCGAAATTTCTAAAGATTGTGGACGGGCGGCCCTGGGCAGGGACAAGCCAAAAAAAAACCGGCCCCTGGTTTCGGGCCGGCAAGTTCACTTGGATAAGGAGAGAAACACCAACGGGAGGTGTCCTTTCATCTTTTATAGCGGCGGGATGTAAACAGACCACGACAGCGGTATGAAAGCCGTGTGAACGGCAATGAAACGAACTCGGCAAACAGCACGGCGAGGACGCCCCGGCCCTCCACAAAGGCCGTTTGGAATTGACGGAGCCGAATGCCCACCTTAGCGTTTAACCGCACCCGTTCCAGGGAAAGGGTATGGCCCAGGACAAAAAAATTGAGGGACTGAACCTCGAAGAGTCTTGGCGTCTTTTTTTGAGCAATCACATCCTCAGGGGGGGGGCACACATGTTCATTCGTTATATTTTCGCCGGCGTCGCCATGATTGCCGTTGCCGCCTGGCAGGCGCCTGTCCAGGCCGCCGGGGTTGCGACCTACTGGGATGGAGGCGGATTGTCTCTTGAGATCGCCCCGCTGCCGGTCGAACCGGCGACGGCGTTTTTCCTGAACCGGGGCTTCCCCTACAAGAAGGCCATGAAACTGGCGCAAACCGGATGCATATTCCGTTCTGCCATCGGTCACACAGGAAAGAATGCAGACGAGGCGCCTGTTCGCATCGATGTGTCCCAATGGAGTCTTCAGGTCGACGTTTCCAACCCGCCAGACCTTCCTGGCGGACGATTACAACTGGGGGATTCACGCCTTCGACCTTCCGGCCGGAACCACGTTCGATCTTACGGTGGTCTGGCAGTACGGGAAGGATAATAAAAAGACGGTATTGAAGGGCCTGAAATGCCGGGTCGATGGAGCGAAAAATAAAAAAAATAAGCCCGCGAAAAATACCCGCCGGTCGGTCCTGAAATCGCTGACCTCGGGCCTTCTCGCTTCGGCGGCCCTATCGGTGCCGGCGCTTCGGCCCGCGGCGGCGCGCCTAAATTCTCAATGTCTCGACACCTCAAGAAAAAACCCCTATAGAATACCCGGTAAAGTGGATTTTTTTATGGCAATAAAGTTGCTCAAGAAGGCGGCCTTTGGATCCGGAGTGGCTGTTTTGGAAT
>JAESSX010000031.1 GCA_016763915.1 Rhodospirillales bacterium | reverse complement strand
CCAGCGCATCGGCGCCAAGCTCCTGCGCCCGGTCCATGAGGTCACGGAATTTGACGGTTTGATTGCAGCGGATGCACGGGATCGGCGTTTCCCCGGCCATATAGCTGGCGGCGAAATCCTCGATCACCTGTTCTTTGAAACGGCTTTCGTAATCGAGCACGTAATGGGGAATGCCCAAGGTATCGGCAACGCGCCTGGCGTCGTGGATGTCCTGTCCCGCACAGCACGCCCCCTTGCGCTGGATCGCCTGGCCGTGGTCGTAAAGCTGCAGCGTCACACCAATGACGTCGTAGCCCTGTTCCGCCATCAAGGCCGCCGCCACGGACGAGTCGACGCCGCCCGACATGGCGACGACGACGCGGGTATCGCCCGGTGTTTTATCGAAGCCCAGTGTGTTCATACCGGCACCCCGGAATGGGCTTTGTTGGCATCGGCTTCCTGCTCGCTCAGGGTCTGCAGGATGACCGACCGGTAATCCCGCCGATACAGCACCGCCACCACCCAGATGGCGGAAATCGACAGAAAGAGAGGCCCGATAAACCACGCCAACAAGGCGAGCCCGAAATAATAAGCCCGAAGCCCCCGGTTGAAGGTGATGATGGAACGGTCCATCAGCCGCGCCCCCCGGTCGGGATAATCCTTGCGCTCGCGGGCGTTGACCTCTTCCGGCAGTGGGGCCGCGCCGATGAAGATCAGGGTGAAATTAAATTGCCGCAGGCACCAGGCGTATTTAAAAAACGCGTAGACGAAGATGAACATCAACACGAATGTCTTGATTTCCCATAATTCCTGCGACGCGCCGACGGCAAAGGATAATTCGGAGGTGACCTCACGGGCCTTGCCGAGGTTGCCAAGAATGGTCATCACGCCGGCCAGGATCAGGATGGTGATTGAGGTAAACAGCATGGCGCTTCGCATATGGGCGGTGACGATGTTGACGTCGGCCATGCGGTTGTCGCGTTCCAGCATGCGCTGCATCCACCGCACCCGGAAGTCGTGCATGACCCGCGACGCCGGACGCATGTTGGGTTCCTGGCGGTCGGCGATCACGGTATAGCCCACCCACAGCGACATGAACCAGGCAAACGCCAGGATGTCCGATAAGGGAACAACGGGGAGTGATCCGGAGAGCATGGCCGCCATGGTAATGGCTAATCGTCCAATAGGTTATGATGCCCGGCGGGAAGGCTGACGACAATGCCATCAAGCGCCCCGGTCAAGGTGATCTGGCAGCCGAGGCGCGACGTTTTGGTTAAATCGTACGCCATATCCAGCATATCCTCTTCTTCCTCGCTGACCGGGCCTAAGCGCTCATACCAGTCTTCGGCGACGATAACATGACAGGTGGAACACGCCATGCCGCCTTCGCACGCCCCTTCCAGGTCGATGTCGTGACGGTGCGCCACATCCAGAATAGTGTCCCCGTCCTCGGCATCGAATTGACGATGGGTTCCGTTCGGCTCGATGAAGGTTATTTTTGGCAAGGCGGCTGATCGGGAATTAGTGGATAAAATCTAACCTGTGGAACCCATAAGTTGGATTTTATCCACTAAACGTTAAAGCTTTCGCCGCAACCGCAGCGGCTTTTTTCGTTCGGGTTATTGAATACGAAACCGCTTTTCATCTTTTCTTCCACATAGTCCATTTCGGCCCCGACCAGGTACATCGACGCCATCGGGTCGATAAAGACCTTCACGCCCTTGGTGTCGATTTCTTCCTCGAAGGGCTTCTTGTCCTTGGCGTACTCAAAAATGTAGGACAGCCCGGAACATCCCTTGGTGCTGATCGCCACGCGCAGGCCCAGGACCGGCTCGTCGCTGTTGAGAACCAGGGTTTTTACCTGTTGCGCCGCCGCGTCGGTCAGCGAAATCATCTGTGGTGCCATATTCATCGTCGGGGTCTCTTTGTTGTCCTGAACCATTATATAGTCCTACATCATTCCGAGCGCCAGTTTTGCGTCTTCGGACATGCGCTCCGGGGTCCAGCCCGGCTCCCACACCAGTTTCACGATCACCTCGCCGGTGCCCTCGACCTTGGCCATCGCATCGGCCACCCATTGCGGCAACTCGCCGGCCACCGGGCAGCCCGGCGCGGTCAGGCTCATTTCCGCCTTAACCCCGCCCCGCTCATCAATCGTAAACTCGTAAATCAGCCCCAGGTCATAGATATTGACCGGAATTTCCGGATCGAACACGGTCCGGAGGGATTCGATCACGGCTTCATCGGTCGTGACGGCAACCCCTTCAGCCAGCGCCTCGCCCGCCGTTGCTATGAAATCCTCGCCTTCGACCGGGCCTGTGCCTGAGTCGGGGGTGATCGCGTTATCAAAACTCATGCCCGCTGATCCTATTCCGTTGAAATTTCATCATTGCCGCTGACGGCGGCTTGCATGGTGTGCCAGGCGAGCGTCGCACATTTGACCCGGATCGGGAATTCCTTGACGCCCGACAGCATGACCAGACGATCGACCGCATCCTCGTCGAAGCCGCTCAACCGGCCTAAGTCGAAATCGTCCTTGGTGCACATGTCGTGAAAACCAGTGAACAGTTGCTTGGCATCGTCCACGGTCATGCCCTTGAGGATTTCCGTCATCATCGACGCCGAGGCCACGGAGATGGCGCAGCCCTGCCCCTGAAAGCCGGCGTCCCGGATGCATTTGTCTGCGTCCACGGTCAGATAGACGACCAGCGTGTCGCCGCACACCGGGTTGTTGCCGTGGGCGAGACAGGTCGCGTCTTCGGGTCGCCGGAAATTACGGGGACTCTTGCCGTGGTCCAGGATGACCTCTTGGTACAGGTCGCGCAGTTCGTCAAACATCAGCTAAAAAATTTCCTTGTTTCTTCCAGAGCATCCACCAGCGCGTCCACTTCGCCCCGGGTGTTGTACAAACCGAACGACGCCCGCGCCGTCGCGGCCACGCCGAAGCGCTCCATGACCGGTTGGGCGCAATGATGGCCGACGCGCACCGCAACCCCGGCGCGATCGACGAAGGTACCAATATCATGGGGATGCACACCGTCCAGGTCGAAAGAAATGATCGCCGCCTTTTCCTTCGCCGTACCGATG
>JAESSX010000030.1 GCA_016763915.1 Rhodospirillales bacterium | reverse complement strand
ATGCCTGATCAAGCAAGCAACGACATGGCTGTTGATATGGCCACAGACATGACAGCTTCTACAAATGGCTTCATTTGCGACGACGAATTTGCGGTTAAAAAAAAGAGCTATTTCCGGTGAACCAACGTGAACCGGAAATACGCTAGCTTGGCCCCAGCGTCGCCAGCGTGCGCGCGCCTGCGAGCAGGCGTTCGGCGACGCGGCACAGCGCCGCTTCGTCGACGGCGTCGACATCGGCGATGATCTCGTCGATCGGCAGGGGGTGGTCGAAAATCATCGTCTGGCGCGCCAGTCGTTCACAGCGCGACGACGTGCTTTCCAGCGACATCAGGATGCCGGCCTTGATCTGGGCCCGGGCGCGGGCGATTTCTTCTTCGGGGATGGCGTGGCGGAGCTTTTTGATCTCGTCGAAGATCAGCGGGATCAGGCCGTCCACGTCGTCCTTGCCGGTGCCGGCGTAAATCCCGAACAGGCCGCCGTCCGAATAACATTGCAGATACGAATAGATGGCGTAGGCGAGGCCCCGTTTTTCGCGCACCTCCTGGAACAGGCGCGACGACATGCCGCCGCCGAGCAGGACCGAAAACATCGTTGTCGCGTGGAAACCCTCGTCCGTGAAGGCGACGCCTTCCATGCCGATCAGCACATGCGCCTGTTCCAGGTCCCGGGTCTGGCGGAATTCGCCACCGACATACCGCACCGACTCGCGCGCGGCGTTGGTGGTTTCCGGAAGGGCGTCGAAGGCGTCTTCGACCAGGCCGACCAGGCGGTCGTGGTCGATGTTGCCGGCGGCGGAGAAGATGATGCGGGGCGCCGAATAATGGCCGGCCAGGTATCCTAACAGGGTGTCGGGCGTCATCGAGCGGACCAGATCCGCCGTGCCCAGCACCGGGCGGCCGATGGCCTGGTCGGGAAAGGCGGTTTCCTGGAAATAGTCGAACACCACGTCGTCGGGGGTGTCGTGGGACTGGTTGATTTCCTGGACGATGACGTCCTGTTCGCGCGCCAGTTCGTCCTTATCCATGACCGAATGCTGCAGGATATCGGCGATCATCTCGATGGCCAGCGGGGCGTCGTCTTTCAGCACCTTGGCGTAGTACGCGGTCTGCTCGCGCGCCGTATAGGCGTTCAGCTGGCCGCCGACGTTTTCGATTTCCTCGGCGATCTGTTTGGCGTTGCGGCGTTCGGTGCCCTTGAAGGCCATGTGCTCGAGCAGGTGCGAAATGCCGTTGACGGCGGGGGCCTCGTCGCGCGTGCCGACCTCGACCCAGGCGCCCAGCGACACGGTTTCGACCCGGTCCATGGAATCCGACACGACGCGCAGCCCGCCCGGCAATTCACTGATCCGGACACTCATGCCGGGCGTGCCGCCCGTTCGGAGACATAGGCAGACACCGTATCGAAATCGTTGGCCAGCACGTCGCAGCGTTCCTCGCCGCCGAGCAATCCGGCCAATCGGTCGGGCAGGGCGGGGTGTATGCCGGTGGCGTCCTTGATGGCGTCGGGGAATTTGGCCGGGTGCGCGGTGGCCAGCGTTATCATCGGCACGCTGCGGTCGCGGCGCTGGACCCGGGCGGCGGCGATGCCGATGGCGGTATGGGGGTCGATCAGTTCGCCCGTGTCCTCATAGACCTTTCGGATCGTCTGTTTGGTGGTCTCGTCGTCGAAGCGCGCGCCGTAGAACAGGAACTGCGCGGATTCGAGAACCGTATCGTCGATCGAGAACCGCCCGCTGTCGCGGAACTCTTCCATGAGCGCGCGGACGCGCGCGCCGTCGCGGCCCAGCAGCTCGAACAGCAGGCGTTCGAAATTGGACGACACCTGGATGTCCATGGACGGGCTGATGGTCGGGCGGACCTCGCTCAGGGTCATGGCGCCGGATTCGAAAAACCGGGTCAGGATGTCGTTGCTGTTGGAGCCGACGACGAATTGATCGACCTCGAGGCCCATCCGGGCGGCGCCGTATCCGGCGAACACGTTGCCGAAATTGCCGGTCGGCACGGCGAAGGACACCGGCCCCGCCGGGGCGCCGACGCGGGCGGCGGCGTGGAAATAGTACACCGTCTGGCTCATGATCCGGGCCCAGTTGATGGAATTGACCGCGCCCAGCGCCAATCGGTCGCGCAACTCCTCGTCGTTGAACATGGCCTTCACCAGGTTCTGGCAGTCGTCGAAGGTGCCTTCGATGGCGATGTTGTGGACGTTGGCGGACTGCACCGTGGTCATCTGGCGGCGCTGCACGTCCGTCACCCGGCCGTGCGGGTGCAGCATGAAGATTTTAACGGCGTCGCGGTCGCGCAAGGCCTCGATGGCGGCCGAGCCGGTGTCGCCCGAGGTGGCGCCGACGATGGTGACCGTCTGGCCGCGGGTTTTCAGGACATGGTCGAACAGGGGCCCCAGGACCTGCATGGCCATGTCCTTGAACGCCAGCGTCGGCCCGTGGAACAGCTCCAGCAGATATTCGTTGTCGCCGATTTCCTTGACCGGGGCGATGCCGGGGGCATCGAAGCGGCTGTAGGCGGCATCGATGATCCCGGCCAGCGCGCCGTCGTCGATGGTGCCGCCGACGAACGGCCGGATGACCCTGAGCGCCAGTTCCGTATAGGGCAGGTCGGCAAACGCGGCGATCTCGTCGGCGGAGAACTCCGGCCATTGTTCGGGCACGTAGAGGCCGCCGTCGCGGGCAAGCCCGCTCAGCAGCACGTCATCGAAGCCCAAGTCCGGGGCCTGCCCGCGGGTGGAAATATATTTCAACGATCTCTCCTCCAAACCGGGGTCAGCCTAACGGCGCGGCAAGGCATGGGCAACACTTCCGCGTTTATCCGGGATTTCGCGCTTATCACAGATAACGTGCTTTCAGATGGGATTTGAACACCGCCGGGTCAAGCGGTTTTCCGGTCGCTTCGATCAGAAGCTGACCCGCCGGCAGCAGCGACCCCTTACCGTGCACGTTGGTCCTGAGCCAGCGGAAAAGGGGCCTGAAGTCGCCCTCGGCGATCCCGGGCTCGATTTCGGGCACCGCGTTTTTGGCAGCCTCGAACAACTGCGCCGCGGTCATCGCGCCCAGGGTATAGGTCGGGAAATAACCCCACGCGCCGTCGTACCAGTGCAGATCCTGCAGGCATCCTTCGCGGTCCGAAGGCGGCGCCACGCCGAGCATCCGCTGCATGCCCTCGTTCCAGGCGGCGGGGATGTCGGGGACCTCCATGTTGCCTTCGATCAGGGCCCGTTCCAGCCGGTAGCGCAGGATGACGTGCGCGGGGTAGGTGACCTCGTCGGCGTCGACGCGGATAAAACCGGGCTCAACCCGGGTGTAGAGCCGGTGCAGGTTGTCGGCCTGCCACGCCGCGCCCGCGCCGTCGAAGGCGGCGCGCATCAGCGGGGCGGCGTAGCTTAAAAAGCCTTCCGACCGGCACACCTGCATTTCCACCAGCAGGGACTGGCTTTCGTGGATGCTCATGCCGAGGGCCTCGCCGACCGGCTGGCCGCGCCACGGTTTGGGAAGGCCGCGTTCATAGAGCGCATGGCCGGTTTCGTGCAGCACCCCCATCAGGCTGGAGGTGAAATCCGCCTCGTCGTAGCGCGTGGTGATGCGCACGTCATCGGGCGTGCCGCCGCAGAACGGATGCAGGCTGATATCGAGCCGGCCGTGGTCGAAGTCGAAACCGAGCGCCTCCATCAGCTGGATGCCGAGCGCCTTCTGGGTCGCTTCGGGGAACGGTCCTTCGGGGCGCACCGCGGCCGGGCGGGTTTCCTGGACGTCCAGAACCTCGCCCAGAAAGTCCGGCAGGAAGGCCTCCAGGTCGTCGAACACCGGGTCGATGTCGGCGGCCCGCCCGTCGGGCTCGTAATCGTCGAGCAGCGCGTCGTACAGCGACAAACCTTGTTTTTCCGCCTTCGCCCCGGCCGCCTGGCGGGTCAGGTTGAGGACCTCTTCCAGGGCCGGTGCGACGGCGGCGAAGTCGGCTTCGGGGCGCGCCGTCCGCCAGGCGGTCTCGCACGCCGAGCACGCCTTGGACAACGCCACCACCAGGTCCTCGGTCAGCGCCGTGGCCTTGACCCAGCGCCGTTTCATTTCGCGCAGGTTGGCCGGCTGCCAGCCTTTCAATTCGTCCCCGGCCTGTTCGGCGTCGGCGAACAGTCCGGCCATCTCGGGCGCCGTCATCAGGCCGTGCTGCACGGCTTTCAGTTCGGCCAGCTGTTCGGCCCGCGCCGCCGCGCCGCCGCGCGGCATGATCGCCGACATGTCCCAGTGCAGCACGGCT
>JAESSX010000307.1 GCA_016763915.1 Rhodospirillales bacterium | reverse complement strand
GCGAAGGCATCGAAGACATTGGCCTCGGGGCGCACCCGGACATCGGCGAAATCGTGGCCGCCGCGGCCGCCGGCATCACTGGCATCGGCGCTTAACGGGACGGCGAAGGGCGACAACTGGCTGACCGCGTGGCGGCTCAGCAGGTCGTCCCATTCCCGGGCATCGAGAAACATCGCTTCGGGCGGCACCGGGTGATAGACGGCGCCGGACTGAACGGTCCCGCCCTGCGGCTTCTTATCGGCGAAGCCCCGCCGGGTCAGGTAATATTCCCCAATCAGATCCAGGCGCGCGTCGCGGGCCTCTTCAGCCTGATGGTCGAGCACCACATGGGCGCCGGGCAGGTAATCCAGAATCGTTTCCAGCCGGTCATGGAAAAGCGGCAGCCAGTGCTCCATGCCGATGTGCCGGTGTCCGGCGCTGACGGCCTCGTACAACGGGTCGTCATCGCCGGCCTTGGCGAAAAGCACCCGGTATGCGGACCGGAAGCGGGTAATCGAGGCCTCGTCCAGCAAGACCTCGCTGACCGGCCGCAGAACCGCAGACGTCAGGCTTGCCGTGGTGCGCTGGGTCGCCGGGTCGAAGACGCGCAGGCCGTCCAGTTCGTCGCCAAAAAAATCGAGCCGCAGGGGGGCTTCGGCACCGGCGGGAAAAACGTCGACGATGCCGCCCCTTTTCGCGTATTCGCCGGGTTCCATCACCGTATCGGAACGGAAATAGCCCTGGGCCAGCAGGAACCGGTCGAGTTCGCCGGGGTCCAGGCGCCGGCCGGTGTTCAGGGCCAGGGCGGAATCGGCGAAGCCCCGGCGCGGCGGGATTCGCTGCAACAGGGCCGATACCGTGGTCAGAACGACCCGCCCGGTATTCCCCTTCCCGGTCTTTTCCTTGTTCCCGGCATCGCTCAGCTGCGCCAGGGTATCGATGCGCCGGTTGACCAGCCCGCCGCGGGGCGATACCCGGTCGTACGGCAGGCAGTCCCAGGCGGGAAATTCCAGACACTCGACTGCGGGGGAGAAAAACGCCAACGCCTCGGCCTTGCGGGCCATGCTGACATCGTCACGGGCGACGACCATCACATCGTTGCCGGCCCCGGCCCCTGCTTCTGACAAGGCGGCGATGAACAGGGCGTCGAATCCCTCCGGCGCGCCGCCGATCAAGGTGCGGGCGTTTTCGCGGCCCAGGCGTTCCACGGTATCAGTTAAGGTTTTCAAGGTGTAAGGACCGTCAGAGGCAGTTGTTGAATTTTCTCACCCATGCCATCAGATCGTTGTCATGGGCTTCGGGAACCGGCTCCTTGCCGGTGATCCAGTTGTATATATCATTATCGCTCTCATCCAGCAGCCCCTCCAGACCCGCCAGTTGCGAATCCGTCAGGTTATCGGCATGCGTGGCCGCGAAACCGCCGAGAAGGATATCGTTTTCCTTCATACCCCGGTGGTTGCAGCGGAACAGTAATCGTTTTCGGCGCGGATCCATGGCTGGTTTTCCACATCGCTTCGTTGAATGAAGCTAGGATATAAAGAACTCCCGAGACTAATTCCAGCACAGCGAAAGCCCATGCGTCCTGAAGCCCTGTTCCCTCTGTTCAAGCCGGTCACTTCTTTGCCGGGAATCGGCCCCCGGCTGGCCACCTTGGTGGAAAAAGCCGCCGGGACCTATGTGGTCGGCCTGTGCTGGCATCTGCCCTGCGCCATTATCGACCGCCGCTACGCGCCCGAGGTCGCCCAGGCCCGCCCGGGCGTCGTCGCCACCATGACGTTGACCGTCGACAGGCACGTCAAGCCGCCCAACAAGCGGCTTCCTTACAAGGTCTATTGTTCCGACGATAGCGGAACGCTGGCGCTGGTGTTTTTCCACGCCCACGAAGATTATCTGCGCAAATCCCTGCCCGAAGGCGAAATTCGGGTGATCAGCGGTACCGTGGAAAAATTCGGCCGGGAACTTCAGATCACCCATCCCGATCATATCGGCACCGCCGACGAGATCGCCAAATTGCAGGCCGTCGAGGCGGTCTATCCCCTGACCACGGGGCTGACGCTTAAAGTTTTGTCCAAGGCTGTCCGCGCCAGCCTGGAAGCGTTGCCCGACCTGGCGGAATGGATCGATCCGGCCCACTTAGAGCAACAGGGCTGGAAACCGTGGCGGGACGCGGTGCTGGAGGCCCATGGACCCGAGGACGAAGCGGCGCTGGAGCCCTCCGCCCCGGTCCGCCAACGGCTGGCCTATGACGAACTGCTGGCCAATCAACTGGCGCTGGCCCTGGTCCGGGCCTCCATGCGCCGCATCAAGGGGCGCGCCATCGAAGGCGACGGCCGCTTAAGAGCCAGGGTCACCGATGCCCTGCCCTTCCGGCTGACGGACAGCCAGGAAACCGCCTTGAAGGAAATTGCCGCCGACATGGCGGCGCCCATGCGCATGCTGCGTTTGCTGCAGGGTGACGTCGGCAGCGGCAAGACGGTGGTCGCCCTGCTGGCGATGTTGAACGCTGTCGAGGCCGGCGGCCAGGCGGTGATGATGGCGCCGACGGAAATTCTTAGCAGACAGCATATGGCCACCATCGAACCGCTGGCCCAAGCCGCCGGCATTGAAATGGTGCTGCTGACCGGACGGGAAAAAGGCAAAACCCGCCAGGCCATCCTCGACAAACTGGCCGGCGGCGAAGCGGCATTGGCGGTCGGCACCCATGCCCTGTTCCAGGACGATGTGGACTTCAAATCGCTGTCCATGGCGGTGATCGACGAACAGCACCGTTTCGGCGTGCACCAGCGCCTGACCCTGGCCGCCAAGGGCCGCGCCGTGGACATCCTGGTGATGACGGCGACGCCGATCCCACGCACGCTGATGCTGACGGCCTATGGCGACATGGATGTCTCGCGCCTGCCGGACAAGCCCGCCGGCCGGTTGCCCATCGACACCCGGGTTATGCCGGTCGAACGGCTGGACGAGGTGACCAGGGCCTTGAAACGGTCCCTGGACAGCGGCGCCCAGGTGTATTGGGTATGTCCGCTGGTTGAGGAATCGGAAGTCCTGGATGTCGCTGCCGCCGAGGACCGTCACGCCCATCTGAAGGGGATTTTCGGAGACACCGTGGGGCTGGTGCACGGGCGCATGAAGGGCAAGGAAAAGGACGCGGCGATGGCGGCCTTCGCCGACGGGACGGGGCGG
>JAESSX010000029.1 GCA_016763915.1 Rhodospirillales bacterium | reverse complement strand
GACATTGAGGGTATGGCCCAGGCGCATCAGATAATGATATCCCCGCATGGTTTGCCAGTCATAGGAGAAGCAGTGCTCATATTGGTAACCATGACATTTCTCCACCAGAAAGCCTGATTCGATCCCCCATCGGTGGCGGGCTCCCAAATTGCAACGCTCATGCACATTGCTCCGGTGCAATGCTTGGGATGAGAGCCACACATGCCGGGATTCTCTGGTCACCACTTCAGTGGAACCGGGCGCGATTTCCTCCCAACTCTCTTCGCAGACAACCGCATGCACCGTTTGTTTCTTCTTCTTTTTTTTCTCCGGACAGAGATAATGGTAGTCGATATCATTGACCCACCAGAAATGCTGTCTGCGATCTCCCCAGTTGCGGTCCAGGCGGTTGCGGTTCTGCAGATTTTTCAGGCCGTGGATTTCATCCCAAACTGTGGGCAGAGACTTGTCCTGCAGAACAATCATGAAATCCCAGTTGTTTTTGCGGCACAACTCCAGGACCGGACCGTTGGGATAGAGCCCATCGAGCAGGACCATGATCGGCAGGTGTGAAAAATACTTCTTGAGCCTTTGGGCCAGCCGCTTGAAGGCCCGTTGTTCACAGTCCTGTTTGCACTCTTTGTTGTCCCCCTCGGTATAACTCAACACCTCGCTGAGCAGGGGAATGACCATTCCGTTCTGGAATGCGAGGTTCGCTTCCAGGACATACACGTAGTATTGTTTCTTCGGCTCCGGGTCCGGAGTCTGCTCCTCATCGGTTTTACTTCTGATTTTGCGCTCCAGGCATTCTTCATCCCAGAGTTCAGCCCGGGTGAACTTCTGGGTGCCGTCGATGGCGACGGGATAACAGCCCTTTATCAGATAACGCAGAAACTTCTTACCCCGAATCAGATGTCTGATCATTTCGACGTGGGCTTCTTCAATCTCATTGACATCAATCCTCTCCAATAGCCGGGCTAATGTGTCATGATGGGGCAGATCTTCCAGATCGGGAAAGAGCCGCCGCAGGTTGGCCATGAACATCGGCCGGGTCATCTCACGGCCGGCTTCGCGCCGCGAACTCATTTGAAAAGCAAAGCAGAGAATCCCGTAGATCATCAGTACGGTCAGCTTGTGTTTGATTTTGCGCGGATTCCTCGGGTCGGTAATTCTGCTCAGACGTTTCAACAAATCCGGCAGCGCCGCCCGGTAGACCTTCACCTGTTGGCTCACTGCGTCCAAACGCGCCGACTTCTCTTCTTCCACGCTTTTGTACTGAGAGGTTCGGTTGGGGATGTTCGGGCGGGCGGGCACCTCCAGCCCGGCGTCCTTCTGAGTTCGGCGCAATTCCCGTTGAGCCTCTTTTCTTTCCTTCCTCTGCACCTTGATCGCCTCACGACCCGGACGGCGACTGGGCTTGCTCATGCTTGCCTCCTTCCCTGTAACGCCCGGCCCGACAGCCGCTCTCGAAAATCCCTTGAGAGCGCTTTAAGGTAGATCAGCTTCGGGCTGCTGCTGTAGGTATGACCTTTACGGCGCAACCCCCGTCCTGTGGTCTTTCCCAACTCGATCCAACCTGCGGCCCGGTAACAGGTGCCCGGGAATTTCGCCGGATCAACGAAGGTTTCCATCAGTTCGGGTTCATAGCCCCAACGTCCTGCCCAGTCCTGCCTTACTCCTGCGGCCAGTCGTCCCAGCACATGGCTCGCAAGATGGCGGATCTCAACCCATGGAAAAATCAGGAACCGCGAGTTGTTGATCACCCACGGCAGATTCTCCCGGCGCCGCCGGTCGCTCCACCCAATCCATTGATCCCGCGCCTTGATCGCCCTGGACGCTCCGGCCACCGACACGCAGCCCAACAGCCCCGGTTTGGCGATTATGAAATAGCGAAGAGAACATCCGAAGGGCTTGCTGTAACCCAGATAGTGATACCGATCGATGTATTCGTTCCACAGCCTGATTCCATCCCTGCCTTCCACCAGTTCGAGCCGAACCGGTGCGATCTCCTCCAACTTTCCGATCAGTCGTTTTTCCGGTTCGCCCGTCCGTGCCGTATGCACCGCTCCCCGCGCCCGTTCTGTGCTGCGTCGCTTCACTTTGACCGGTAATTGCAGCTCTCCCTTTCGCTCCAATTCCTCCAGCACGTTGCGACAAGCCGTCACCTTGTTGGATCCCGTAGCCGTAACCCATCCCCAATGTTCACAGATCGTCTCGACCAATTCCAGACGGCTTAACCCACCACATAGCTTCACCGTTTCCTTGGCGGCTTCGATCTCCTGTGGCGTTATCTCACGCCCGCATCGAACGACGCTTTCCGCCTCTTCCTTTCGCATACTCATAGCTGGGGGTCGGCTTATTGCAATCGACCCACGCTAATGTGCCATATACGATTTTATGTGTCTAGCCCATTTTTGCGAAAAAGTTTTTTCACTTTCCCCCGAAAACCACTGCATTTAGTGCTTTTTCCGATTCATGCGTCAGCACTGAATAAAAACAGCCCTAACTGAAAAATTGGAGCCATGATCTATCATGGACCAAAGGGTCGTCAAAGGATTACTCGCCGGAGAAAACCTTGGGAAAATGACCATTTACCGTTCCTTTGCGACTCGCGGACGGTCTCTCAAATCCAATCATCCTCTTCTTTCCCGACCTGCTGAATCCAGTGCGCAAGATCTAGCCAACTTGCGTCCGTCGTCCCATTGTCGACCCAAAAACAACACCCCCATCTGGTCTCAGACAATAATAATCTCCGTTCGCCCGGCCAAAAGGCAACAAATCGTTTGGCTCCGAATGGCACTAATTCCCTGGCAACAGCACCCCTCCAACCAAGTCCCATTGTGCCGCGTCAGGCGAAAAGTTGATGCGCCTTGTCATGTGAAGTATTGATTTATATCTGCTTGCAGCCCAACTAATACTTTACTTATCCTTTAGCATGGCGGGTCTGCAACTCATTAATGTGGTCCATGATCGCTGAAGCTTTCTCAGTACGCCAGTAGCACGTCAGTTCGCCAGTTGACTGCTCAAAAAGCTTATCAACACCAAATTTCATAGCTAGTTTTGTAGGTCCTTTGAGTTCCAGCTCTAGATATTGGACGGCCTCCTCAATAGGTTTATCACAAAGAATCATGAACGGGAGATGGACATAGAAAGTTCGTTTTGTAATCACAAGAGTACCAACCGCACCACTTTGCCACCCGCGACCAGAGGATCTATGCGTGCCGCGAAACTTTCGGAAGGCTAATGCACAGCTCGTGCCTTCTTCATCGAAAATAATGCCTTCTCTT
>JAESSX010000306.1 GCA_016763915.1 Rhodospirillales bacterium | reverse complement strand
TCTTCCAGATCGAGGATGATGGCGTCGGCGCCCCGGGTGTGGGCCTTGTCGATGAAGCGCCGGTTGTTGGCCGGCACATACAGCAGGGACCGCCAGACCGGAGCCATCTCAGACCACTCCCCGTTCGATCAAATCCGCGAGGCCGGCAGCGTCAAGGCCCACCTCGCCGAGCAGGGCCGCATTGTGCTCGCCCAGCGCCGGGGCGGCCAGGCGGAATTTGCCGGGCGTCGATGACAATCGCGGAATGATGTTGTGCATGGGCGCGGAGCCCAGGTCCTCGTCCGCCAGATCGACCAGAACCTCGCGTCCCTGAAAATGCGGATCGGCGATAATATCCCGGATATCGTAGATGCCCGACGCCGTGACCTCCTCGCGGCCGAAGATTTCCAGGACCTCGGCCTGATCGCGCTCCTTGATCCAGCCGCCGAGGATTTCATCCACCTGGTCGCGGTGCCTGACCCGGTCGGCGTTGGTGCGAAACCGCGCATCGTCGATCATGTCCTCGCGGCCGATGACCCGGAACACGCGTTCCGCCATCGACTGGATCGATCCCGACAAGGCCACCCATTTGCCGTCGCGGGTGGGATAGGCGTTGCGCGGCGATGACGTGTTCGAGCCGCTGCCCATGCGTTGTTTGACCTTGCCGGTGACCTTGTGGGTCAGGGCCTCCGGCCCGAGCACCGAGAAAATCGGCTCCAGCAGCGACAGGTCGATGACCTGGCCGGGGCCGCCTTTCAGTTCGACCTCGCGCAGCGCAATCAACACCGCCATGGCGCCGTAAAGACCGGCGATCATGTCGGCCAGCGCCAGCGGCGGCAGCACCGGTTCGCGGTCGGCGAATCCGTTGCGGTCGGCGAAGCCCGACATCGCCTCGACCAGCGATCCGAAGCCCGGCCGTTCGCGGTAGGGGCCGGTCTGGCCGAAACCGGAAATACGCACCAGCACCAGACCCGGATTGCGGCTAAGCAGCACGTCCGGGCCTAAGCCCATCTCCTCCAGCCGCCCGGGACGGAAGTTTTCGACCATGGCGTCGGCGCCCTCGACCAGCCGCAGAAGAAGCTCGATGGCTTCGGGCTCGCGCAGATTCAGCGACACGCTTTTTTTATTGCGGGCATAGACCTTCCAGTGGCAATCGACGCCTTCGTCCTGCCAGGCGCGCAGCGGATCGCCACGGCCCGGGGTCTCGATCTTGATCACCTCGGCCCCGAAATCGGCCAGTTGCAGGGTCAGCATGTTGCCGGCGATAAGCCGCGTCAGGTCGAGCACGCGGACACCGTCCAGCGGCCCATGGTCGTCTTCATTGAAATTCAGCATGGAGATTCCTTAAATGGTGCCGACCGGCGTGACCGGCGATCCGACCGCGCCCGGCAGGCGAAGCGGCGGCGCGGTCAGCAGATACCGGCTACGGTTCTGGCGGCGCAATTCGGCGGCCAGTTCGCTCAAATACCACAACTCGCCCAGATGCACCCCTAAGCGAAACAGGCAATGGCGGTGGATCGGCAGGTGCGACCGCCCGCCCTGCGTGTCGCCGTCGCCGCGGGAATTTTCCACCGCCATGTTGTCGGACACGATGACCGAAAGGCCGCACTCGGTAATCCACTGTAAAAGCCGCTCATCGTAGCCGTCGAGCACGGCGCAGGAATTGTGCAGTTTCTCGGCGTCCGGGTCGCCCCCCATGCTTAAGATCATTTCGTCCCAGCCGGTGTACAGGGTCAGCATATCGCCTTCCTCGACGGTGACGCCGTCTTTTTCCATCACCTCCATCAACTGCCGGTAGGTCACGCAGACGCGTTCGTCGCCGAAATGGGCATGCAGGTTTACCATCACGCCGCGCCCCTGGACACAGGTTTCGGCCATGTTTTCGATGCCCAGCGCGCGCGCCCCCAGTTGCCCGTCGCCGGGCGTGCCGCCGACGTGGTCGCCGGGACGGTAGCCATTGTAATAGACGGCTTCGGCCTCGCCGTCGCCATCGGCGTCGAACTTGGACCCGATGTGGCACAGGCTGTCCCACTGGGTCGAATACTGGCTGTAAAGGAGGATCGCCTCGTCGCAGCTGACGTCCATGTCGCCGGGGACGTGGCGGTCCCAGACATAGTTGAAATAGACGTCGTCGCCGACATAAACCGGCTTGAATTGGGGCGGGTGGCGTTTCGGATTGACGGCGTTGCCGCCCGGCAGGTCGAGCGGCAGGCTGAGGCAGAAACTGCGCCCGTCGCGGACCTCGGCGACCGCCGCCTTGACGCGCCCCGGCGTGACGAGGTTCATGCGCCCGCGTTGGTCGTCGTCGCCCCAATCGCCCCACGTCGACCCCTCGGGCCGGTTTTTCCAGCGTTTCGTCATGATCCTCTCCAAAATTATGAATTTCCCTCCGCCTTTTTAAACCGCCGCCGACGGTCCGCCAACACAGACCTTTTCGGCACATCCCTCTTGCGTTCAGAAGCGGAAAACGCAATCCTGACCGTAATGTGCAATACGGTTAACTGTTGCGGGGGAGGCAATGGACACCGATTCCAGGATCGAAGGCTATTTGCGGAGGCTGTTCGGCTACGCCTTCAGCCTGACCAGGGACCCTCATCGGGCCGAGGATTTGGTTCAGGAATGCGCCGTGCGCGCCCTTTCCTCCGTCAACACGCCGGTCGACGAACCGGCCTTCCGGGCGTGGTTGTTCCGAATTCTGAAAAATGCCTTTCTCGATCGATTGCGGCGCGATAAAACCGCGGCGGCGGCGATGGAGGATGTGTATTTTTCACCCGATGTGGAATTTTGGCAGGGTGAAGAACGTTTAATCACTGCACTAACCGTAAAGATTGAAATGGTGAAATTGCCGCTCCCGCAAAGGGAAATCCTGACTCTGATCGATATTTCGGGGTTGAGCTACGCGGAAGCTGCGGAAACCTTGGGCATACCAACTGGTACCGTGATGAGTCGGATTAGCCGGGCTCGAAGAGCCCTGCTGGGAGCGATTGAATCCAGCAATATTCACGAGTTGCCGGTCAAAAAGAAAAAAGGGCTTAAGTTGGGATGAGCGACAGGCCGATCACTTTTGAAGTTCTGAACGCCTATGTCGATGGCGAACTGGATGCTTCAGCCATGGCCGATGTCGCCCACGCCGTTTCCGAAGATAGCGACCTGGCGCGCCAGGTCGCCGCCATCAGCCGTTTGCATTCGGTGCTGGCCGAAAGCCTTGACGCGCCGCCCCAGTCCATGCCCCGGACAGAGCCCGACGCCCCCCCTCGCAGACGCTGAAACGTCTCACCCGAAGCCGCTCCATCATCGCCGCCAGCATCGCCTTTGCATTGTTCGCTGCCGGTTCGGTGCTGGTTTCCAGCCTCGACAAAAACCTCAAGGGCGACATGATGCAGCAGGCCTGGCGCCTGCACCAGAGCTGGTCGTTGGACATCTCCGGCGACGCCTATCAGGCGATCTCCGTCAACGCCGATTATATCAAGGCCCTGCCGGAAGCCTATATCCCGGACCTGACGGCGGCCCGGCTTACCCTCGTCCACGCATCGGTAAAACCGATTTCCCGAAACCGCCGCGCCTTGCTGGCCGGGTACCGCGGCACCCGTGGCTGCAAGATCAGCCTGGCCGTGTTCCCCATCCCGAATTCGGCCATCGACTCCCTGGGCAAGAAACCCGTGCTGTCCAAACGCGGCTACAATGAGGCCTATGCCTGGCGGACCGGTTCGCTGGGCTACGTCATCATGTCGGACGGCATGGATTCCAATCGTTTCCGGATGTTGGCCCAAAGCGTCCAGCAGACCAGCCTCCGGCATTTTCCGTTCAGCAGCGAGACCCGCATGGCGCTGCGCGAAAGCCGCGACAAAAGCGCCCCCTGCCACGCCTGATCGTCCGCGCCGGCCGGCCTGTTTCGGCGGCCTGATTGATGGAATCCTGTAATTTATCACTTTTTTTTCAGCCCACAGGGGGCTGAAAACAGGTTCATGCCCGTTTTTATAAATTTCCAAAATTAATTTGGGAATAAATGAAAGGCCTCGCGCGTCTTAATGGGTAGTCCGGCGGGCGTTTTTGCACGGTACTCCACTGGTCCGTGCAGGCGTTCAAAGGGAACAGGAGATGGTAGGAACAGTTTATTCGATTTCACCGTTGTGTCTCCGTTGACTTCTCCGGGTGGGATTAACACTTCTCCCCAATCCCACCTGGAGGGTTAGCGTTTCGTCTGGTTTCAGGAATTCTCCAAAAACCGGATGTTGTAGGATTCAGTACCTTCGATGTTGTAGGATTCAGTACCTTCAATGAGGCCCAGGGAAAAGAATATTGAAAAGAAGATTAAAAAGAATTAAGAACAAACCTAAGAAAAAAAACAGATGGTAAAAAAACAAGAAAAGTTAGAGGCCCATATCAAGGTTTGATATGTGGAAATTGAGAGACTCGGAGACAAAGCTTTTTAGGGAACACACAAACGTCGCATTAGGGGGACAGACGAAATGGTCTATACTAAGAAACACC
>JAESSX010000028.1 GCA_016763915.1 Rhodospirillales bacterium | reverse complement strand
GTGGAAAAACGTGGTTTTCCGCCATTCCTTATAAAAATCAACCTCGGGATAAAACCCCGGGCACCACAAACCGGGAGATACCCATAATCAAAGACCAAAAAAAGGCCGGATTTACTCCGGCCTTTAAGTTTGTGCTCTTGAGGGAAGGGAGGATTCGTTTTCACGAAATCCATCCTACGCCGCCATTAAATACCGGGACGGGCCTGGTCGCTGTGACGGCCATCACAGAGAAGGGTTTTTTATCATTTTTTGATTTTTTTATGACCGGGCCCAAAAGGGCGCCGCTTTATTTTTTGGCGGGCCCAAAAGGGCACCGCTTTATTTTTTGGCGGGCCCAAAAGGGTGCCGCTTTATTTTTTGGCGGGCCCAAAAGGGCACCGCTTGGGAAATCGCTTCAGGCGACTGCCCGGCAAGCGGTTTCGACGTCATCGACGATCTCAAAAACCGTTTCCAACCTGGCCAGTTTGAGCACCTTGATGACCGACTCTCCGGCACCGGCAAGCACGAACCCCTTGCCCCGCTTGCGGGCCGTCTGGAAAGCCTCGAGCAGGCTGGCAATGCCGGAACTGTCGATCATCCTGACGCCCGACATATCGACCACGACGCCGCCCGCCTTGGCGGCGGCATCCAGCAGGATTTTTCGCAGATCGGCGGAATATTTCAGGTCAACTTCGCCTTTCAAGGCAACGATGACCAGGTTTCCCTCTTCCTCTGCAACGGTGTATTCCATGGCGTCGAAAAATCCGGATTGCTGAAATCAGGCCGGCCGAAGAGGTCAGGCGTCGGTAAAAAGCCGACGGCCGGCTTCGGTCAGGCCGCAGACCTGCCAGTCCGGTTTTATGGGATTTTTGAACCAGGGTTTGGCCCAGCCTTTTTCCAAACAGCTGTGAACCGTGCGTTCGTTGAAGCGCCGTCCGTTTTCGTCAAACAACGGCAATTTTCCGCCCGCCTGATTGAGGCCGCGAGACAGCCAGAGCAACTGGTTCGGCGTCGGCGATCCTTTGCCGCGTTTCCGGGCCGCGGCTTTTTTCGATTTATTTTCAACCACCAACTGTAACGGCATTTTTCCCTCGAAAACCGGCTATCAAGACAATTTTCGTCAGCAATGCTACGTTAGTTTGGCTTTTTGTCCAAGGGGCTATTCGTATTTTAGTTTCTATCCCCTAGCCTGGCAGGAAAGGAAATACCGTGGCACAGAGCCTGATTTACGTCACTACCGGTTCCCGCGACGAGGCCCTCGCCATTGCCCGCGAACTGGTGGAAAGCCGCCTCGCGGCCTGCGCCAATGTCCTGGCCGGGACCACTTCCGTCTACCATTGGCAGGGAGAGGTCTGTGAGGAGGGGGAGGTTTCGCTGATCCTGAAAACCCGCGACGACCTTGTCGACCGGGTCGTTAAAAAGGTCAGAGAACTGCATAGTTACGATTGCCCGTGCGTGGTGTCGCTGCCGATCAGCGGCGGCAACGCGGATTTTTTGCAGTGGATCGACGCCGAAACCGTCAAATAGGCCGCACGCCAGGTCACCGGAATCCTGTTTAAAGAATAACCGTCGCCACCGCCTGCGCCGCGATGCCTTCGCCGCGTCCGGTAAAACCGAGGCGTTCCGTGGTCGTCGCCTTGACGCTGACCCTGTCCTGGGAAATTTCCAGAATTTCGGCGATCCTTTTGGTCATCGACTCCCGGTGCGGGCCGATTTTCGGCGCCTCGCAAATCAGGGTGACATCCAGGTTTGCGATCCGTCCGCCACGCGCTGCCAGCAATTCCCCGGCATGGCGCAGGAACACGTCCGACGGCGTTCCTTTCCATTGCGGATCGGTGGGCGGGAAATGCGCGCCGATGTCTCCGGCGCCGATAGCCCCCAGCAGGGCATCGGTCACGGCGTGCAGCCCGACATCGGCGTCGGAATGGCCTTGCAGGGCGAAATCGTGAGCAATGACGACGCCGCACAAAGTGACGTGGTCGCCGTCTTCGAACCGGTGCACGTCGAGACCGAACCCGGTGCGAACCTCTCCGCCGCCGAGCATTCGTTCGGCGCGTATCAGGTCTTGCGGTTCCGTGACCTTGAAGTTGTCTTCGGCGCCTTCGACCATGGCCACCGCCAGACCGGCCCGTTCGGCGACGGCGGCGTCGTCGGTCAATTCCTCTCCGCCGGCGTGGCGATGGGCGGCCAGCAGGTCATCGAAATGGAACCCTTGCGGCGTCTGCGCCCGCCATAATCCCGCCCGCTCTACGGTGGTGTCGACGAAGCGGCCGTCGCCGCGCTTCAGGGTGTCGGCAACGGCCAGGGCAGGGACCGCGCCGGGCGAGGTCTCCAGCGCCGCCAGCACCCGGGAAATCACCCCGTGGTCGACCAGCGGACGGGCGGCGTCGTGAACCAGCACCCGCGCGGGCGGATTGTCGGCGAGACTTTCCAGGCCCAACGCCACCGATTCCTGACGGGTCGCGCCGCCATGGACCGGGGACGGCAGAGACAGGCCCCGGACCGCGTCCTGGTAAAGATCTTGATGGTTGGGATGGATGACCGCCTGGACCGACGTGACCTCGGGATGATCGAGAAACGCCATTAACGACCGGCGCAGGATGGCGTGGCCGGCCAAACGGCGGTACTGTTTGGGCACTTCGCCGCCGAAACGCAGGCCTTCCCCTGCGCCGACCACCAATGCAACGGTTGTGCTCATGCTTTCCTTTCCCGCCGTCTCCCGGCCCGGCTTCAATTCGACGGCAAACCCATTATGCTTTGTGTGCCGCAACTTAGAGGGCCGCAAAGTTCTTGCCAAGGGGGACATCCGGCGCGATGGTGCGCTGAATAATTAAGGTTATACGGTTTTTCCATGCCCGATAACATGATTCTAGGCCTTTCGGCCATTATCGCCCTGGTGCCTTCGTCGTTGCTGGCGATGCGGCGCGACCACCGCCCCGACACGATTTTCTGGATGGTTTTGATCGTCGCCGTAGCGGGACCGGCGAGCTGGGTCCTGGTCTCCATGGCCGGTTCCTGGCAAACGGACCTTTCGACGGCCTTGTGGGTTACCATCGCCGCCACCATGGCCATTTTCGCCGTTGTCGCCATCCTGACCCGGGAATCCTGGCGCCTGGCGCCGCTGGTCTGCGCCTTTATGGCCGCCCTTGGCGTGATCGCCATGATCTGGAGCAGCGCTCCGCATAAACCCCTGGAGACGGCCATCGCCGCCGGCGGCTGGATCGGTATCCACATCGGGGTTTCGGTCGGCACCTATGCGCTGGTCACGATTGCCGCCGTCGCGGCGCTGGCCGCCTTCCTCCAGGAACGGGCCTTGAAAAACAAGCGGCCGACGGCGCTGACCCGCCTGCTGCCATCGGTCGCCGATTGCGAAGAGTTGGAGGTCCGGCTTCTGGTTCTCGGCGAAATCGTCCTTGCCCTGGGGCTGGCATCGGGCATGGCGCTGCAATACGGCGAAACCGGATCCCTTCTGGTGTTTGATCATAAAACGGTTCTGACCATTACCGCGTTCGCCGTCATCGGCGGGCTTCTGGCGGCGCATTACAAAACCGGACTGCGCGGCCGGCAAGCGGCCCGCATCGTGCTTCTGGCCTACCTGTTGCTGACGCTTGGCTATCCCGGGGTGAAGTTTATCACCGACGTCGTTCTGGTCTGAATAAAAATGCCCTGTATTTAAGCGCATTCGCCTTCAAAACCATTGATATTTTGATGAAATTGCCTAATAAGTAGGCAAGAAAACAGAGTCTTATACCCATGTCACTACAAATCGGACCCGTTCGCCTGGATAGCCCTGTGATCCTGGCCCCGATGTCGGGGGTTACCGACATGCCGTTCCGCCGCCTGGTCAAGCGTTGCGGCGTCGGGCTTGTGGTGTCCGAGATGATCGCCTCGCGGGCCATGGTCTACGCCGCCAGAAAGACCACGAAAATGGCCACCCATTGCGCCGAAGAACATCCCATGGCGGTACAGCTGGCCGGCTGCGAACCCGATGTCATGGCCGAGGCCGCGCGCCTCAACGAAGACCGGGGCGCGTCCCTGATCGACCTCAATTTGGGGTGCCCGGCGAAAAAGGTCACCAACGGAGACGCCGGGTCTTCGCTGATGCGGGACGAACCGCTGGCCGAGCGCATTTTCAAGGCCGTGGTCTCGGCGGTGAAGGTGCCGGTGACGCTGAAGATGCGGACCGGCTGGGACGACGACAACCTGAATGCCCCAGGGCTCGCCCGCATCGCCGAACAGAGCGGCATCCAGTCCATTGCCGTGCATGGCCGCACCCGGTGCCAGTTCTACAAAGGCCAGGCCGACTGGAAATTCATCCGCAAGGTCAAAGACGCCGTCGGCATCCCGGTTTTCGCCAACGGCGACATCAACAGCCTCGACGACGCCCGCCAGGCGCTGGACGAATCCGGCGCCGACGGCGTGCTGGTCGGCCGCGGCACCTATGGCCGGCCGTGGTTCCCTAACCAGATACAGCACTTTCTGGTAACCGGCGAACGATTGGCCGACCCGCCGCTGTCGGAACAGTTGGCGATCATTCTCGAGCACTATGACTCGATGCTCGACCATTACGGCACGCCGGGGATCAAGATCGCGCGCAAACATCTGGGGTGGTATTCCAAGGGCTTGCCGAAATCGGCCGAGTTCCGGTCCAGCGTCATGCGCGAGGAAAACCCGGACACCGTAAGAACCATGTTGCGCGAGTTCTACAAACCGAACATTGAAAAGGCCGCCGCCTGAATGCCGAAACCAGTCGTCGCCTTCCGCCAGAATGACGGCGGCCATGAAGATATTTCCGTCGACAGCATCCTTAACGCGTTGGCGTCGGCGGTTATCGTTCTCGACGGCGAAGGCACCATCGTTCATGTCAACACCGCCGGCGAACATTTCCTGCAGGGTGGCGCTCAATACCTGAAGGGCCGGCCCTTAAGCAATCTTCTGCCGAACGACAACCCGGTGTTTTCCCTGATCAACCAGGTCCGCAAGCAGGGCCTCGCCGTTTCCGAATACGGCGTAAACCTGGAATCGCCGCGCATTGGCAAACATCTGGTCAACCTACAGGCCGCCCCCCTGGCGGAAGTTGCGGACGCCATCGTCCTGACCGTGCAGCAACGGTCCATCGCCGACACCATCGACCGCCAGTTGACCCACCGGGGCGCCGCCCGTTCGGTCACCGCCATGGCCGCGATGCTGGCCCACGAAGTCAAAAACCCGTTGTCGGGCATTCGCGGCGCGGCGCAACTTCTGGAGCAGAACGCCAATCCCGAAGACGTCAGCCTGACGACGCTGATCCGCGAGGAGTCCGACCGCATTTGCGACCTGGTCGACCGCATGGAAGTGTTTTCCGACGCCGGCCCCCTGCAACGGGACCCGGTTAATATTCACCAGGTGCTGGACCGGGTCATGCAGCTGGCGAAAAACGGTTTCGGCCGCCATCTGCGCTACCTCACCAATTTCGATCCGTCCCTGCCGGCGGTATTCGGGCATCGCGACCAGCTGGTTCAGGTGTTTTTGAATTTGATCAAGAACGCCGCCGAGGCGGCGCCCCGGAAAGGCGGCGAAATCACCCTGGAAACCGCGTATCAGCACGGCGTGCGCTTTGCCGTACCGGGCACCAGTTCGCGCATTCACCTGCCGCTCAAGATCAGCATCAAGGACAACGGCGACGGCATTCCCGACGACATCATAAGCTGTCTGTTCGATCCCTTCGTGACCACCAAACCCCAAGGCACGGGGCTGGGGCTGGCGCTGGTCGCCAAGATCATCGGCGACCACGGCGGCGTTATCGAATGCGACAGCCAGTTCAGGCGAACCGAATTCCGGGTCATGCTGCCGGTGGCCGAAGGCGGCTTCACGGACGAAGAAGAAGACGAAGCCAGATGACGGCGCCAACCATCCTTCTTGCGGACGACGACGGCAGCATCCGCACCGTGGTCAGCCAGGCGCTCGGCCGTGCCGGTTATGAGGTCAAGGCGGCCGGCAACGCGGCGACATTGTGGCGATGGGTCAGCGACGGCGAGGGCGACCTGGTCATCACCGACGTGATCATGCCTGACGAAAACGGACTCG
>JAESSX010000305.1 GCA_016763915.1 Rhodospirillales bacterium | reverse complement strand
GATTTCCGGGGAAAGCGGCTTGATGATGAATTCGTTGACCCCGGCGTCGCGCGCGATGACGATGCGGGCCCGTTCAGAATGGGGCGTCAGCATGATGATGGGCAGGTATTTGTCGGGGCTGGCTTCATCGTGGCGAATCCGTCTGACCAGTTCCAGCCCGTCGGATTCCTGCATCCCCCAATCGACGATCAGCAAATCCGGAGGACTCAGAAGGATTCTGTTCCAGCCCTGGTCGGCGTTGTTTGCTTCGGTGATGCGGCGGCAACCCAGTACGCCGAGAATACGGCGCAACAACACACGGCTGAATCGCTGGTCGTCGACAACCAGGATTTTGACCTTGCTGAGATAGGTATGCTGCATAGAGTTAAAATACATAACACTGAAATGGTTTTGAAATATAATTTTTAATCCCGGGGCGCCGGAAAAGGGCGCGCCGGCACTTCTTTTCCCCCAACGCGATGCAAGATTGTATAAACAACCGCCATGCGCACGCTTATCTCCATCTCAAATCTGTCGAAAACATACGCCTCCGGATTCGAGGCGCTGAAAGGCGTCAGCCTGGACATTCGTGATGGCGAGATTCTCGCCTTGCTGGGGCCCAACGGCGCCGGCAAGACGACGCTGATCAGCATTATCTGCGGCATCGTCAATCCGACGGAAGGGTCGGTTTCGGTCGATGGTCACGACATCGTCACCGATTATCGCAAGTCCAGAAGCCTGATCGGACTGGTGCCGCAGGAACTCACCACCGATGCCTTCGAGACCGTAATCAACACGGTTCGGTTCAGCCGCGGGCTTTTCGGCCGGAAACCCGACCCCGGCCATATCGAGCGTGTGCTCCGGGATCTGTCTTTGTGGGACAAGAAAGACAGCATGATAAAAGAGCTTTCCGGCGGCATGAAACGCCGGGTGATGATCGCCAAGGCTCTTTCCCATGAGCCGCGAATCCTGTTCCTGGACGAGCCGACGGCGGGGGTCGACGTGGAACTGCGCAAGGATATGTGGCAGGTCGTGCGCGCCCTGCAGGCGACCGGCGTGACGATCATTCTGACCACCCACTATATCGAAGAAGCGGAAGCCATTGCCGAGCGTGTCGGGATCATCAACAAGGGCGAGATCGTTGTCGTCGAAGACAAAGCCGAACTGATGAACAAACTGGGCAGGAAGCGGCTGACGCTTGATCTGCAACAAAAGCTCGAAACCATCCCGGCGCAATTGCGGCCCCATAATCTTGAACTGGCCGACGGCGGCGCGCGGCTGGTTTATACCTATGACACCCAGGCCGAGCGGACCGGCATAACCGCCCTGCTCGGCGCCCTCAATGAAGCGGGGATCAAATTCAAGGACCTGCAGACGACGCAAAGCTCGCTGGAGGAAATATTCGTCAACCTGGTCAGGGGGCAGGCATGAACGTTCAGGCGGTAAAGGCCATTTACCTGTTCGAAATGCAGCGCACCTGGCGCACCTTGTTTCAAAGCATCGTTTCGCCGGTGCTGTCCACGTCACTGTATTTTATCGTCTTCGGTTCCGCCATCGGGTCCAGGATTACGGAAATCGACGGCATCAGCTACGGCTCGTTCATTGTCCCGGGGCTGATTATGCTGTCCTTGCTGACGCAGAGTATCTCCAACGCGTCGTTCGGCATCTTCTTCCCGAAATTCACCGGAACCATCTACGAGCTTTTATCCGCGCCGGTTTCCTATTTTGAAATCGTGTTGGGCTATGTCGGCGCGGCGGCGACAAAGTCGATGATCTTAGGCTTTATCATCCTCGCCACGGCGGGATTCTTTGTCCCGTTGCAGATTATTCATCCCCTGTGGATGCTTTTGTTCCTGGTTTTGACGGCCGTCACCTTCAGCCTGTTCGGTTTCATCATCGGTATTTGGGCCGACAATTTTGAAAAACTGCAGATTATCCCGCTGTTGGTCATTACCCCGCTGGTTTTCCTCGGCGGCAGTTTCTATTCCATCGACATGTTGCCGCCCTTTTGGCAGAACGTGACGTTGTTCAACCCCGTGCTGTACCTGGTCAGCGGGTTTCGCTGGAGTTTCTACGAGATCGCCGACGTCAGCCTGGCAACAAGCCTGGCCATGATTACCGGCTTCCTGGCGGTTCGCATGCTGACGGTGTGGTGGATTTTTAAAACCGGATATCAGGTGAAGAATTAGACATGTTGGCACGAAAAATTCCTGCAATCCTTTGCGCCCTCGTCTGGATGGCGCTGCCCGCGCGGGCGGAAGGGATCAAGGCCGTCGCCTCCATCGCGCCGGTGCATTCCTTGCTGTCCGGCGTGATGGACGGCATCGGCCGGCCGGACCTGTTGGTGCGGGGCGCCGGCACGCCCCATGCCTTTGCCCTGAAACCGTCCAGCGCCCGTCTGCTCAACGAGGCCCGGTTGGTGTTCTGGGTCGGGCCGGGGCTGGAAGGGTTTCTGGTCAGGCCGCTGGCCGCATTGCCGGGCCGGGTGGTGCAATTGTCGGCGGGAGGGGTCGAAGACGACCCGCACATCTGG
This sequence comes from Rhodospirillales bacterium, assembly GCA_016763915.1. The sequence goes on along the minus strand of JAESSX010000305.1, from coordinate 611 downwards.
CTCGATCCGCGCAACGCCGCGGTTATCGTCGGTAAAATGGTGCGCGCCCTGGGCCAGGCGGACGGCGCCAACCGGGCCCGCTACGAGCAAAACGGCGCCACGATGAAAACCATGCTGGCGGCGCTGGACAAGGAAATCTACGGGCTCCTCAGACCGGTGGCGGTGGCCCCCTACCTGGTCTTCCACGACGCCTACCGGTATTTCGAGAAACGCTTCGACCTGGCTTCGCAAGGGGCCGTGGCCGTGCACGCGGGGCGTCCGCCCGGCGCCCGGCGGGTATCGGCCCTCCGGCGCAGGATCGTGGATTTGAAAATCGCCTGCGTCTTTACCGAGCCGCAGTTCGAACCGGCGCTGGCGACGACGTTGATCGAGGGAACGGGCGCGCGGCTGGCCGTGCTCGACCCGCTGGGCGCGGGCCTCAAGCCGGGGCCGGGGCTTTATCCGGAGCTATTGCGGGGAATGGCGGCGTCGCTGCTGGGGTGTCTCGGGGCCAACGGCTAAAACTAGAAAACCGGCAGGAAAAACACCTTGTCGGCCAGCAGGGCGGCGAAAATCAAAAACAGATACAACAGGGTAAAGAAGAACATCGGCCGGGCGGTCTTGCCGCCGTC
>JAESSX010000304.1 GCA_016763915.1 Rhodospirillales bacterium | reverse complement strand
CCTGAATGACCTGTACCGCCGCGTGATCAACCGCAACAACCGGTTGAAACGGCTGATCGAGCTCCGCGCCCCGGAAATCATCGTCCGCAATGAAAAACGCATGCTTCAGGAATCCGTTGATGCGCTGTTCGACAACGGCCGGCGCGGACGCGCCATCACCGGCGCCAACAAACGGCCGCTGAAGTCGCTCAGCGACATGCTCAAGGGCAAACAGGGCCGCTTCCGCCAGAACCTGCTCGGCAAGCGCGTCGATTATTCCGGGCGCTCCGTCATCGTCGTCGGGCCGGAACTGATGCTGCATCAATGCGGCCTGCCGAAAAAAATGGCGTTGGAGCTGTTTAAGCCCTTCATTTATTCCAAGCTGGAACTGTACGGCATGGCAACCACCATCAAGGCTGCCAAACGGATGCTGGAAAAGGAACGTCCCGAAGTATGGGATATCCTTGAAGAAGTCATTCGCGAACATCCGGTGCTGTTGAACCGGGCGCCGACACTGCACCGACTGGGAATCCAGGCGTTCGAACCGCTTCTGATCGAAGGCAAGGCGATCCAGCTTCACCCGCTGGTGTGCGCCGCCTTCAACGCCGACTTCGACGGCGACCAGATGGCCGTGCACGTGCCGCTGTCGCTGGAAGCACAATTGGAATCGCGCGTTCTGATGATGTCCACCAACAACATCCTCAGCCCGGCCAACGGCAAGCCGATCATCGTGCCCAGCCAGGATATCATTCTGGGACTTTATTACCTGAGCCTCGAACAGGACGGTGAGTTGGGCGAAGGCATGGCCTTTACCAATGTCGCCGAAATCGAGCAGGCCCTGCATGCAGGCGCCGTGACCCTGCACGCGAAAGTCAAGGCGCGCTACAGGGACATCGATGCCGCCGGCAAGGAAGTGGTGGTGCGTGTCGATACCACCCCGGGGCGGATGCTGTTGAGCGAAATCCTGCCCAGGAACGCCAACATTTCCTTCGGCCTCATAAACCGGCTGTTGACCAAGAAGGAAATTTCCAACCTTCTGGACGAGGTCTATCGCCACTGCGGTCAGAAGGAAACGGTCATTTTCGCCGACCATCTGATGGGCATCGGGTTCACTTACGCCTGCAAAGCCGGCATTTCCTTCGGCAAGGACGACCTGGTTATTCCCAAAACCAAGGAAAAGCTGGTCAACGAAACCGAACAGATGGCCAAGGAATTCGAGCAGCAGTATCAGGACGGCCTGATCACCCAGGGCGAAAAGTACAACAAGGTGGTCGATGCCTGGTCGCACTGCACGGACCGGGTCGCCGATGAAATGATGAAGGCCATCTCCACTCCGAAACCCGGAGAACCGGTCAATTCCGTCTATATGATGGCCCATTCCGGCGCCCGTGGTTCGGTGGCTCAGATGAAACAGCTGGCCGGTATGCGGGGCCTGATGGCCAAGCCGTCCGGGGAAATCATCGAAACGCCGATCATTTCCAACTTCAAGGAAGGCCTGTCGGTGCTGGAATACTTCAACTCCACCCACGGCGCCCGTAAGGGTCTGGCCGATACGGCGTTGAAAACCGCCAACTCGGGCTATCTGACCCGGCGCCTGGTTGATGTCGCCCAGGACTGCATCGTCTTTGCCGAAGACTGCAAGACCAAGGCAGGGATTACCGTGGCCGCCGTCGTTGACGGTGGTGATGTGGTGTCGCCGCTGTCGGACCAGATTCTCGGTCGTTGCCCGGCGGTGGATATCAAGGACCCGACCACCAATAAGACCCTGGTCAAGGCCGGTGTCCTGATCGACGAAGTTACCAGCGTCATGGTCGAGGAAGCCGAAGTCGAAACCGTCCTGGTGCGCAGTGTCCTGACCTGTACATTGAAAGAAGGGGTCTGCGGCAAATGTTACGGCCGCGACCTGGCCCGCGGTACGCCGGTCAACATGGGCGAGGCGGTCGGCGTTATCGCCGCCCAGTCCATTGGCGAGCCGGGCACCCAGTTAACGATGCGGACGTTCCACATCGGCGGCGCCGTGCAGCGCGGTGCCGTACAGTCGCGCATCGAAGCCAATATCGACGCCAAGGCTCAGTTCAAGAACTGCACCACGGTCAAGAACAGCCAGAACGTTCAGGTGGTCATGTCGCGCAACGCCGAAGTCTCCCTTGTCGACGAGAAGGGGCGCGACCGGGCCCGTCACCGTATTCCTTACGGCGCCCAGCTTCTGATCAAGGACAAGTCCAAGGTCAAACGGGGCGACAAAATCGCCGAATGGGATCCCTATACGCTTCCCATCATCACGGAAAAGGAAGGGATCGCCCACTTCATCGATCTGGTCGACGGTTTGTCGGTCATCGAAAAAATGGACGAAGCGACAGGCATCGCGTCAAAGGTTGTTATCGACTGGAAACAGCAGCCCAAGAGCGCGGACCTGAAACCGCGAATCACCCTTAGGGACAATAAGGAAAATATCCTGACCCTCGATAACGGTCTGGGAGCCCGCTATTTCCTGTCCGTGGACGCCATCTTGTCCGTTGAACCGGGACAAAAGGTTTTTGCCGGTGACGTGCTGGCGCGCATTCCCCGTGAGTCCGCGAAAACCAGGGATATCACCGGTGGTCTGCCGCGTGTTGCGGAATTGTTTGAGGCCCGCAAGCCGAAGGATTTCGCCATCATTGCGGAATCCGATGGCCGTGTGGAATTCGGCAAGGATTACAAAAACAAGCGGCGCATAATCGTCAATCCCATTGACGACAAGGGCGAGGCGACGGAATACCTGGTGCCCAAGGGCCGGCATATTTCTGTTCAGGAAGGCGACTATGTTGAAATCGGCGACAGCCTGATGGACGGTAGCCCGGTGCCTCACGACATCCTCAGGATATTGGGTGTGGAGCCCCTGGCTAAGTACCTGATCAACGAAATCCAGGACGTCTACCGTCTGCAGGGCGTGACCATCAATGACAAGCACATCGAAGTCATCGTCCGTCAAATGCTGCAGAAAGTGGAAGTCACCAACGGTGGCGACACCACGTTCCTGGTGGGTGAACTGATCGACCGAATCGAATTCGAGGGGGTCAACGCCAAAACCAAGGAAGATGGCGGCAAACAGGCCGAGTTCCTGCCGGTTTT
>JAESSX010000303.1 GCA_016763915.1 Rhodospirillales bacterium | reverse complement strand
TATGAGCAGATCGAAACCCTGGTGTCCGAGCGCGAGGATCTGCTCAAGGCCATCGAAAAGCTGCGCCGGGGCATCTCCGAACTCAACCGGGAAGGCCGCCAGCGCCTGTTGTCGTCTTTCGAGGAAGTGAACAAACACTTCCAGGAACTGTTTGTGCAACTGTTCGGCGGCGGGCGGGCGCATCTGGAACTAACCGAGTCCGACGACCCGCTGGATGCCGGGCTGGAGATCATGGCCAGCCCGCCGGGCAAACGGCTGCAGGTTCTGTCGCTGCTGTCGGGCGGCGAACAGGCGCTGACGGCGCTGGCGTTGCTGTTTGCGGTGTTTCAGACCAATCCGGCGCCGATTTGCGTGCTCGACGAAGTCGACGCCCCCCTGGACGACGCCAACGTCGACCGTTTTTGTACCATGGTTGAGAAAATGGCCTCCACCGATACCACCCGTTTTCTCATCATCACCCACCACCGCATGACCATGGCCCGCATGGACCGCCTGTACGGCGTCACCATGACCGAACGCGGCATTTCGCAACTGGTTTCCGTCGATCTTCATCGTGCCGATGAACTGAGGGCGACGGCTTAAACGCCAAGTTGCGGCGATTGAGCGGGAAACGCCCGAATGAGTGAAGACAACCCGGAACGCCCGATCCAGACACTGGACAAACGGCTTCGCGAAGCGCGCGGCAAAACCGAAAAGCCGTCGGCGCATAATAACGACAAAAATCAATCGCCGGGCAACGCACTTGGTCTTGCAATGCGTATCGGTGTCGAGTTAGTTTCTGCCCTCGCCATCGGAGTGGCGATCGGCTGGCTACTGGACCGCTGGCTCGATACCCAACCATGGTTGATGCTGGTGTTCATTTTTTTGGGCGGCGCCGCCGGTATTTTGAATGTATACAGAATGGCAAGCGGCTTCGGTTACGCCGCCGGCTACCAACAAGATGACGTCCCCAGGGACGAACCACGAGACGATGACGATCCCCGGAACGAAGGATAAAGACGTTGGCCGCAGGTCAAAGCCCACTCGCCCAATTTGAAATCAAGCGCCTGGTGCCGATTGAAATCGGCAACCTGGATGTTTCGTTCACCAATTCGTCCGCCTTCATGGTGTTGACGGTGATCGCCATCAGCGCCTTTCTGATCCTCGGCATGCGCCGCAACGCCCTTGTGCCCGGACGCTGGCAGTCGATGGTGGAATTGCTTTATGTGTTCATCGCAAATCTGGTGAAGGACACGGTGGGACCCCAGGGCAGACCCTATTTTCCGTTTATCTTCACCATCTTCATGTTCGTCCTGGTGGGCAACCTGTTCGGCATGATCCCCTACGGTTTCACCTTCACCAGTCATATCATCGTCACCTTCGCCATGGCGATGGTCGTGTTTCTGGGCGTGACCGTCATCGCCATCGTCAAACACAGGATGCGTTTTTTCACGTTATTCATGCCGCCGGGTGTACCGATGGTGATGGCGCCGCTGCTGGTGCCCATTGAAATCATTTCCTACCTGTCCCGGCCGATCAGCCTGAGCGTGCGTCTGTTCGCCAACATGCTGGCCGGGCACACGTTGTTGAAAGTGTTTGCGGGTTTCGTTATTTCGTTGGGCATGTTCGGCGTCTTTCCGCTGGCCTTTGTCGTCGCCCTGACCGGGCTGGAAATCGTAATCGCCATGCTGCAGGCCTTTGTGTTCACCATTCTGACCTGCCTTTATCTTAACGACGCCTTGCACCTGCATTAAGAACACCGATTTTTTTTCCGATTTAAACCGTTAAACTGAATACCAAAGCTAGAAAGGAAACTTCCTATGGATATCGAAGCAGCCAAATTTCTTGGCGCGGGACTGGCCGTAATCGGCGTCATCGGGTCCGGCATCGGCATCGGCACCATTTTCGCCTCGTTCATTCAGGCCGTCGGCCGCAACCCGGCTGCGCAGCCTGCCGTTTTCCCGATGACCATGCTGGGCTTTGCGCTGGTCGAAGCCATCGCGCTGTTCGCCCTGGTCATCGCCCTGGTTATCCTGTTTGGTTAACCGCCGGTTTGGGATTAAACGTAAAGTCTGGGGGCCGGTTTCAGCGGGCCCCCGGAATTCCGGGATAACAGCATGCCGCAACTAGACGTCTCAACCTTCCTGCCGCAGATCTTCTGGCTGGTGGTCACGTTTGCCGCCCTTTACCTCATCATGTGGAAAGTGGCCGTGCCCGGCGTCGCCAACGTGCTGGAAGCCCGCCAAAAGCGGATCGGGGACAACCTGGACAAGGCCACCCAGGCCAAACAGGAAGCCGAGGGAACCCTGGAGGCCTATGAGGCGTCCATGGCGGAGGCTCGAAACCAGGCGCAAGCCCTCCATGCCAAGGCCGACAAGCAGCTTTCCGACGAGACCAATGTCCGCGAGGCCGAGGTGGCGGAAGAATTGGGCCGCAGCTTCACGGAGAGCGAAGCGGAAATCCAACGCGCCGTGGACGGCGCCATGGACCATGTTCGCGCCATCGCCATCGAAGTTGCCGGCGAAGCGTTACAGCGCCTGAGCGGACAGGCCGCGGATGAAAAGACCCTGACGCGCGCCGTCGACCGTGTCATCAAGGCCAACGGGTAGGAAGCGGAAATGGCATTTCTTCAGGAACCGACCTTCTGGGTGCTGGTCGCCTTTGTCATTTTCATCGGCGCCGCGGGACGGCCCCTTGTCCGCCTCATCACCGTCGGGCTGGACAAACGGGCCGACAAAATCAGCGACGATCTGGAAGAAGCCGAAATACTGCGCAAGGAAGCCCAGGACCTGCTGGCCTCCTATCAGCGCAAGCAGCGCGACGCCCTCAAAGAAGCCGAAGATATCCTCCAGAACGCAAAAGAAGAAGCCGACCGCATGGCCGTCCAGGGGCGGGAAAATCTCGAAGCCTCGCTGGAGCGGCGCCGCAAACTGGCGCTTGAGCGCATTGCCCAGGCCGAAGCCAAGGCCCTCGACGCGGTCCGCGCCAAGACCATCGATCTGGCTCTGGACGCGACACGCGAATTCCTTGCCAAGGAATTAAAAGGCAAGCAGGCCGACACGCTGATTGATAAGGCAATCAAGGAACTGCCGGACAAGCTGCACTAACCCCCTACCCGATCAACTCCAGCCATTCGCGTTCCGTCAACGTCGTAATCCCCAGGTCCCGGGCCTTCCTGGCCTTCGAACCGGCGTCGGCGCCGACGACGACATAATCGGTTTTTTTCGACACGCTGCCGGCGACCTTGGCGCCCAGGGCCTCGGCCCGGGTCTTGGCCTCGGCGCGGCTTAAGCTCTCCAGCGACCCGGTAAACACCACCGTCCTGCCGGCGACCGGCGACGACGACGTATCGGGGGCCTTGAAATCCTCGACCACCAGAAACCCGGCGAGATCGTCGAGAACGTCCCGGTTATGGTCCTCGGCCAGGAAACCGAGCAAATCGTCGGCGACCAGGGGGCCGATGCCGTCGATGTTGACCAGTTCGCCATAGGCGTCCGATTGCCGGTCCTCCGCCGCCGCCATCTGCTGGCGCCAGCCGGAATAC
>JAESSX010000302.1 GCA_016763915.1 Rhodospirillales bacterium | reverse complement strand
GATGGCGGCAAGATCGGGCGTGCGCTTTTGGCATCCCTTAAGAAAACTATCGATACAAACCAAGCCACCATTGAATAGCCTGTGATGCCGGTGAAATATTCCGATCCAACCCGGTGCCGCCAAAATCATTGAGCTGGTTGGCGCCGGACGAGGCAAAAGCTCCGGCAAATTGATCTTATCGGTGCCTGAAAGGAAGTTGCTGATCCTATCATATCCGGTATTGGCCCCGGCCGCCGCGCCGTCGGTGGTGGCGGTGTATTTGACAATATCGGCGTAACCGGAGCCCAGGTTGATGGTGTCGGCGCCGCCATTGCCGGTGATAGTGTCAGCGCCGCCGGTCAGCGTCGCCGTCGCACCCGCCAACATCCAGCGCGAGACAGTCAGGGCGATATTGACAGCCAATGGTGTTTCGCACCCAGTCCGCCAGAGGCGTCTCGCGCAAATGCTCTTCATTTCCCGACTCAAGTTCCACATCGGAGAATGCCTGGCCGGCCTTATTTCTGAGCAGTATCTCCCAGGCAATGGATTCATATCGCGCCAAGCGTTCGTTGTAGTACGTAAGATCGGCTTGACTGAACTATCCACTGCTGGTGGACAGGTTCATCTGGGAATGCAGGGTGTCAATAACGGCAAGAGTGGCTCCACGGGCACCGACATAATAAATAAGTTCATCCAAAATATCCGGCCATGCATCGGGGGCCGCGATGCCATCGTAAATGCGCGCGATGAACCGGCTGGTTTCGACGTCTAATCTTCATTTTGATGATTGCCACCAGATAACTGACATCTACAAGTTGGTAATTTTTCAGTATTTCTACTTTTTGAAAACCAGGCCCTTCCCGAAAAGCCGAAGCATCCTGTTACGTAACGGGACGCGCCATCGAGGCGCTTAACGGCTTTGCCAACAATCTGGGCACAGTGCGCCCGGAGGAGCCTGCTTCCTTAACGCCTAAGTTTTTGAGAAAATGGTGGGCACGGCTGGGATTGAACCAGCGACCCCTCCCGTGTGAAGGGAGTGCTCTCCCGCTGAGCTACGCGCCCTTTCCGTTGCCGGAACGGGCCCCATATAAGGCGGGCGGCGGGGTGGTGTCAAGCAGCCCCCCGGGCGCGCGGTCCCTGTTCCGGCGGATTTTACCCCGCCTGCAATAAATCCGTAACAATCTTTGACTTGGCGGGAATAGCCCCTTGTGGCAAAGTCCGGGCACCTCAACCGGAAACCGCCATTTCGGACGTTCATCACGCCATGACCGATAGCAAAACCGCCGCCATCATCCTCGCCGCAGGCCTTGGCACGCGGATGCGCTCGGCCCTGCCCAAGGTCCTGCACCCGCTGGCCGGGCGGCCGATGCTGTCCCACCTGCTCGATACCCTGTCGGGGCTGGACCTGGCGCGCACCACCATCGTCATCGGCGAGGGCATGGACGCCGTCGCCGAAGCCTGCGCCCCGCACCCGACGGTGGTGCAAGTCGAACAGCTGGGCACCGGGCACGCGGTGCTGGCGGCGCGCGGCGCAATGGCCGATAAGGACAAGGATTTCGACGGCGACGTATTGGTGCTGTTCGGCGCCGATCCGCTGATCCGGCTGGAAACCATTACCCGCATGATCGAGGCCCGGCACAGCGCGCCTGAGCCCACCATCGTCGTGCTGGGCTTCGAGTCGCTGGATCCCGCCGCCTACGGCCGCCTGATCGTTGCCGCCGACGGATCGCTCGACGCCATCGTCGAGGCCAACGACGCGACCCCCGAACAACTGGAAATCACGCTGTGCAATTCCGGCGTCATGCTGATCGACGGCGCGCGGCTGTGGGGGTTGCTGGAGCGCGTCGGGGACGCCAACGCCAAGGGCGAATATTACCTCACCGACATCGTCGCCCTGGCGCGCGAAGACGGGCTGGGGTGCGCCGTGACGATAAGCGGCGAGGACGAGCTTCTCGGCGTCGACGACCGCGCCGATCTCGCCTGCGCCGAGGCGGCGGTGCAGAACAACCTGCGCCTGGCCGCCCTGCACGGCGGCGCGACGCTGACCGATCCGGACAGCGTGACGCTGAGTTACGACACCCAAATCGGCCGCGACGTCACCATCGGCCCCAACGTGGTGTTCGGCCCCGGCGTCACCGTCGGCGACAACGTGGAGATTCGCGCCTTCTGCCATATCGAGGGGGCAACCATCGCCGCCGGCGCGCGCATCGGGCCGTTCGCGCGGCTGCGCCCGGGGGCGCGTCTGGCCGAAGACGTTCACATCGGCAACTTCGTCGAGATCAAGGCGGCCGAGATCGAGACCGGCGCCAAGGTCAACCACCTGACCTATGTCGGCGACGCCCGCGTCGGCGCAAAAGCCAACGTCGGCGCCGGCACGATTACGTGTAATTACGACGGCACCAACAAGCACAAAACCGACATCGGGCGGGGCGCCTTCATCGGTTCCAACGTCGCCCTGGTGGCGCCGGTCACCGTCGGCGACGGCGCCGTCATCGGGGCCGGCAGCGTCATCACCAAGGACGTCGCCGCGGGCACCCTGGCGCTGACCCGCCCGACGCAGAAAGCAATCCGCAAACGAAGAAAGCCGGACCCGGCGAAGGACGAAAACTAGGACCCATGTGCGGCATTATCGGCATCATCGGCAAACAAGCCGCCGCGCAGCCACTGCTCGATGCGCTCAAGCGGCTCGAATACCGGGGCTATGATTCGGCCGGCATCGCCACTCTTGTTTCCGGCGGCATCGAACGCCGCCGCGCCGAAGGCAAGCTCGATAACCTGGCCCGGCGCCTCAAGGACGAGCCGATTTCCGGGACCACCGGCATCGGCCACACCCGCTGGGCGACCCACGGCGTGCCCAACGAAAAAAACGCCCACCCCCACGCCACCGGCCGCGTCGCCCTGGTGCACAACGGCATCATCGAGAATTTCCAGAGCCTGCGCGACGAACTGGAAGCCGCCGGGCATACGCTGGCGTCCGACACCGACACCGAAGTCGTCGTCCACCTGATTACGCTGGAACTGGAGCACGGGCGCGGCCCGGCGGACGCCGTCGCCGCCGTGCTGGAAAGGCTCGAAGGGGCGTTCGCGCTCGGCATCATCTTCGCCGGCGTTGACAACCTGATGATCGCGGCGCGGCGGGGCAGCCCGCTGGCCATCGGCATCGGCACCGGCGAGCACGCGGGCGAGATGTATCTCGGCTCGGACGCCATCGCGCTGGCCCCGCTGACCAACCAGATCCTCTACCTGGAAGACGGCGACCGGGCTGTGTTGACGTCCGAAGGCGTCACCATTCATGACCGCGACGGCGCCGAGGTCACGCGCCCGGTCCGCACATCGACGATCACCGGCGACGCCATCGGCAAGGGCGGCTACGACCATTATATGTTGAAGGAAATCTACGAGCAGCCGCAGGTCATCGGCGACACGCTGCATTCCTTCATCAACCCGGCGGCCGGCACGGTGACCCTGCCCGACTTTTCCTTCGATTTGGCGGAAACCACGAAATTCACCCTGATCGCCTGCGGCTCGTCTTTTTACGCCTGCCTGTTAGCCAAATACTGGATCGAGACCATCGCCCGGGTGCCGGTGGAGGTCGATATCGCGTCGGAATTCCGCTATCGCGGCGCCGCCATGCCCGACGGCGGGGTCGCCGTGTTCGTGTCGCAATCGGGCGAGACGGCGGACACGCTGGCGGCGCTGCGCTACGCCCGCGGGCAGGGGCAGAAGATCCTCTCCATCGTCAACGTGCCCGAAAGCACCATCGCCCGCGAATCGGACGCCGTGCTGCACACCAACGCCGGGCCCGAGGTCG
>JAESSX010000301.1 GCA_016763915.1 Rhodospirillales bacterium | reverse complement strand
CGCCCCCCGGCGAACTCATCATGGATTCCAATACCGCTAATTTCATGGTCGATGTGATCGAAGCCTCCATGACCGTACCGATCATTGTCGATTTCTGGGCGCCGTGGTGCGGCCCATGCAAGCAGTTGGGGCCGGCGCTGGAAAAACTGGTTCTGGCGGCCGCCGGGCTGGTCCGGCTGGTAAAAATCAATGTCGACGAAAACCAGGAACTGTCGACCCAGATGCGCATTCAGTCCATCCCGGCCGTCTATGCCTTCAAGGGCGGCCAACCGGCAGACGGTTTTTCCGGCGCCTTGCCGGAAAGCCAGCTCAAGGCCTTCATCGACAAGCTGATCGACGGCGCCATATCGCCGGTCGACGACGCCCTGGAACAAGCCCAGGCCGCCCTGGACGCCGGCGACCCCAAGGCCGCCGGCGCGGCGTTTGCGCAAGTTGTGGCCGAGAATCCGGAAAATCCCATTGCCCTGGCCGGCACCATCCGCGCCGCCCTGGCGGACAATGATCCCGCCCGCGCCAAGAATATCATCGACAGTTTAGCGCCCGAATTGCTGGAAAAATCTGAAATTGCCGCCGCGGTCGCGCAACTGGACCTGGCACAACAAAGCGAAGAAACCGGCGATATTCAGGACCTGCGCGCCAAACTCGATGACAATGAAAACGACCATCAGTCCCGGCTCGACCTGGCCACCGCCCTTTACGGCCAGGGTCTGAACGGAGACAACAACGAGGCCGCCATCAATGAACTGCTCGAATTGTTCCGGCGTGACCCCAAATGGAACCACGAAGCCGCGCGCAAGCAACTGATCAAGATTTTCGAAGCCCTTGGCGCGGCGGATCCCCTGGTCGTCGAAGGCCGGCGTAAATTATCGACCCTGTTGTTCTCATGAGTGCGGCAACACCACCGCTTCCCGAAACCCTGCCGATCTTTCCGCTGGCCGGGGTTTTGCTGTTGCCGACCGGAAACCTGCCGCTGCACATTTTCGAACCCCGGTACCGCAACATGATTACCGACGCCATGGGGTCCGACCGGATGATCGGCATGGTGCAGCCGCGCCAGCCTGAAGCCGCCTGCGCGGCGGGGTCCGTGGATGATTTCGAGGCCGTTTACCACACCGGCTGCGTCGGGCGGATCACCGATTTTTCGGAATCCGAGGACGGCGGTTTCCTGATTTCACTCAACGGCGTCATCCGTTTCAAGGTCGCCGAAGAACTCCCCCTGCACAAGGGCTACCGCCGTGTGCGGCCGGATTACGCGGCGTATCTGAATGACCTTGAGATCGACCTGGACAACGACCCCCAATTCGGCGCCATGGGCGGCCCGGGCCAGGCTCGCATCCTGTCGGTTCTGAAGGATTATTTTACCCTCAAGGGGATCGAGGCCGACTGGTCCGAGCTTATGGAATGGCCCGAGACGGCGCTGATCGCCGCGTTGTCCATGATGTGTCCGTTCGGGGCCGGGGAAAAACAGGCTTTGTTGGAATGCGCGCGCTCCAGTGAGCGTACCGAACTTCTGGTCACGTTAATGGAAATGGCGGTTTTCGGTGGTATCACCGGACAGTTTTCCGCCGACGGATCGGGTGCCGATTCCGACAGCGGCCTCACCCGCCATTGATTTTTCCGTTAAGGCCCCCACATTTGTTTAACGACAATGGAGCCCTACATGAACAATCGTACGGTAGATCCGAAATTGCTTGAAATTCTCGTCTGTCCCCTGACCAAAGGGACGTTGCGCTATGATCAGGACGCCAATGAACTGGTATCCGAACAGGCGGGATTGGCCTTTCCGATCCGCGATGGAATTCCCATCATGCTGGTCGATGAGGCGCGAAGCCTGGATGGTGACGCCCCGTCTCAACCGGGCGGGTAACATTTCCCGGCAACGTGCATTAACACCTTACCGAAGAGTCCTTAATATTCAGCCATGACCGAAACTTCCCCAGACACCTACTCCCTCCAGCACCGGCCCACCGAAATCCGGCTCAAGCGCGAAGAAAAGATTCTGGAAGTCGACTTTGACGACGGCAAAAGCTTTTCCCTGCCCGCCGAACTGCTGCGGGTCGAAAGCCCGTCGGCCGACGTTCAGGGCCATGGCCCGGGGCAGAAAAAAACCATCGCCGGGCGCCGCCATGTCGGGATCATGGAAGTGGTCCCGGTCGGCAATTACGCCATCCGCATTAATTTCGACGACATGCACGATACCGGCATTTACTCGTGGGATACGCTGTATGATTTCGGCGAACGCCAGGAAGAGCTTTGGCAGGAATACTTGAAAGCCCTGGAAACCAAAGGCCTTAGCCGCGACCCCTAAATCGTTTTCTCGTTTCGTTGGCGGCGTTATCGGCAATGCCGCTTTAACGGAAAGATTCCATCGGTCGTCAAAAACGGCCGCCGCTGTTCAGAGGGGTTGATCCCGCATCAGCCTTGGCAGGTCGCCGACCAGTCCCATGGCGTGGCGCATGAAGACTTTCTTCAGTGGCGGCAGCTGGTTGACCGCGGCCAGGCCTAACGCCCGGGCCAGCCTGAGCGGCCGGATGTTGTTTGAAAACAGCCTGTTCAGGCCGTCGGTCGTGGCCAGCATCAGGGTGTTGTCGAAACGCCGCCAGCGCTGATACCGCCCGAGCACGACATCGTCCCCGATATCCATCCCCAAACGACGGGCGTCCAACACTACCTCGGCCAGGGCGGCGACATCGCGCAGGCCCATGTTCAGACCCTGGCCGGCGATCGGATGCATGGCATGGGCGGCGTCGCCGACCAGGGCCAGGCGGTGGGAAATGGTCTTTTCAGCATACTGCAGCGACAACGGGTAACACCATTTCGGCCCGACGACCTCAAGGGCGCCAAGGAAGTCTCCGAACCGCTGCTCCAGTTCGGCCAGGAACGCGGCATCATCCAGCGCCATGATCGCCGGCGCCAGGTCGGCGCGTTCGGTCCAGACGATGGACGAACAATACCCCGGATGCCCCGTGTCCCCCATCAGGGGCAGAATCGCGAACGGGCCGGCCGGCAGAAAATGTTCGTTGGCGACGAAGTCGTGGCATTTTTCATGGGCCACGGTACAAACGATTCCGGACTGTTCATAAGACCAGTTCGTGACCTTGATTCCGGCGGCTTCGCGCGTTTGCGACCCGCGACCATCGGCGGCGACCGCCAATGCCGCCCGAATACCCCGGCCGTCCGCCAGAGTCGCCGCAACAACGTGGCTTTGGCGGTCCAGGCTCTCAATCGACTGAGGCGCCAGCACCCTGACCGTCTCCAGTTCCCCCAATCGGTGGAACAGGGCTTTTCTCAAATTCCGGTTTTCCACCATGTAGCCGAAGGCCTCGTCGCCGGTCTCGCGGTGGTCATAATGCAGAAAAAACGGCGAATCTCCCTCGGTCACCCGAATATCATGGATCGGCGCGGCATCGTCCTTCAGCGCCGTCCACAGACTCAAGCCCGCCAACACGCGGCGCGTCGCCAGGGCAATGGCCGACGCACGGCCGTCGAAGGCGGCATTGAGATTGGCCACGGGGTCGGCCGTGTCGACGACGGCGACATCAAGGCCGGCTTGTCCGAATGCGGTCGCCAGCGTAGCGCCCACCAGACCACCGCCGATGATCAGGACCTCGGCTTCGATGATGTCGGCGTCCGGCACAGACGTTTGCGGGTTCGCCGTCGCCTCAATTGGTGTTGAATTTTTGCCCATACGGTTAAATCTCCGCGTTTTCGGTGTCTTGTCCAGAAATGTTTTTTAATTGGCTTAAATTTTAGGCAAAAAAATTTTCCTTGCCCAAATTTTAAGCTGGATAGCGCCGCCCAAAAACAACTTATAATTTTAAAAAATACCTTTAAACGCTTGTAATTAAACAAATAAAGTAATTTTACGCAAATCGGCACGGTTCTTGAATTGTATAGCCCAATACGGGATATCCGTTTGCCTTTTTGATTTGCTTATGGTCGCCGCCGTCCCTCCCGAAGCCGCAAACGGAAACCCCTTGAGACCAAGCATGACGGGGACGTGGCGCCCAAGCAAAAGAGAGGACCCTGAAGATGAAGCTCGTTATGGCTGTCATCAAGCCCTTCAAACTGGAAGATGTCCGCGAGGCCCTGACCCCATTGGGAGTCGAGGGCATGACGATCAGCGAGGTCAAGGGTTTCGGCCGGCAAAAAGGTCAGGCCGAAATCTATCGCGGGGCCGAATACACCGTGAATTTCCTTCCCAAGGTAAAGATCGAAGTCGCGGTCAAGGACGACGTTGTCGATAGCGTCATCGAGGCCATCACAAAATCCGCCGGAACCGGAAAAATCGGCGACGGCAAAATCTTTGTCTATTCGTTGGACAAGGCCGTCAGGATCCGGACCGGCGAAACGGATTCGGAAGCGTTATAGGAGAGCATGGTTATGCGAATGTATAAAATTTTATTCGGAACCCTGGGCGTTGCCCTGACGGTTCTGTTGGCGGCCGCGGGCGAAAGTCTGGCCGCCGAAACGGCGAAGCTGGATACCGGCGACACCGCCTGGATGCTGACCTCCACGGTGCTGGTGCTGATGATGACCATTCCCGGCGTCGCCCTGTTTTACGGCGGTATGGTGCGCAAGAAAAACGTGCTGGCGACGGCGGTGCAAAGTTTCGCGGTCACCTGTGTGATGTCGGTTTTGTGGATGATTGTCGGCTATTCCCTGGCCTTCACCGATGGCGGCGGGGCGAATGCTTTCGTCGGCGGCCTGGATAAAATTCTGCTGCG
>JAESSX010000300.1 GCA_016763915.1 Rhodospirillales bacterium | reverse complement strand
TCAGCCCCGTCCCCGCCCCGACATAGGGAATGAACGAAATGGCGCCGGCACCGATGCCGACCAGCAGTCCGGATTCCAGTCCCACCACCGTCAACGCCGCCCCGTACCACACCGCCAGCACCAGGCAGACGCTGGCCTGGCCGCGCACGAACCCGGCGATGGCGTCATCGATGGCGCAGAATTGTTCGTGAATGGTCTTGCGCGCGCCCCGCGGCAGATAGCTGTCGACCCATTCGACGATGCGGTCATAGTCCCGCAGCATGTAAAAGGCCACCACCGGCGTGATGATGACCAGCGAGATCAGGCTGAAGAACGCCAGCCCCCCCTTCCACAGTCCGCCGACCAGGCCGGAGAACCACTTGATGGCGGTGCCGGCGTAGGACCCGGCGGCGTCTTTCAGGCGGTCGAGCGCGTCCGGCGCCAGGTCCGCCTGAAGGCGTTCGAGAAACGGCTGGGCATAGCCGCGCATTTTTTCCACCAGGTCGGGCAGCATCGCCACCAGGCTGACGACCTGGGCCTGCAACAGGGGGAACAGCAGGACCAGAACGCCGATGACGATGACGAAGAACCCGGCGATGATAATGGTCGTCGCCACCGTCCTGGACGCCCCCCAGCTTTCCAGCTTGTCGGCAACGGGGTCGAGGAAATAGGCGATCACCGTGCCGGCGGCAAAGGGCATCAACACCCCGGCCAGCGCGTTCAGGACGGCCAGGAAGATCGCCAGCCCGATCAGCCAGAACACCATCTTCTTTTCCCTGCTCACGTCGGCATCCCCCTCAATTTATTCCCCCGCCGAACCGGAATCCGTTTTTTCCATATCCTGGGCCATCCCGCCCCAGGTGATCACATAGGCCGTGCCGGACCACACCGTCGTCACCGCGACAATATATCCCATAAAGACAATCGCGGGGCCATCCTCGACGACGAAGCCCTCGACGAAAAGCACGCCGATGACCAGAAGCAGCTGCACCACCGTGTTGACCTTGGAAATCATCAACGGACGCATGGTCAGCGACTGGGTCACCGTCTGAAAAATCAACGCCCCGCCGATGATCACAATATCGCGGAACACCACCAGGATCACCAGCCATGTCTGCAGGAACCCCTGGTGCCCCAGCGTAATGTAGGTTCCGACCAGAAGCGCCTTGTCGGCGATGGGGTCGATAAAGGCGCCGAACACGGTTTCGGAATTGAATTGCTTGGCGATGATGCCGTCAACCGCGTCCGACACGGCGGCGGCCAGGAACACCCAGAAGGCGACCAAAAGGTTGCCGTCCAGAATCAACCACACGAGGAAGGGCACCGACACCAGCCGCGCCAGGGTAATGAAGTTGGGAATGTTCATCGGTCCTTCTTCCCGACCAGCCCCAGCACCCAGGTCCCGTCTTCTTGGGTAAGATTCTGGTCGGACTGCTCGAGGGCCAGCGCCAGTTGGCCGGTGTCACCGAAAAAGTGCAGGTTCAAGCGCACCTCGTCCTTCGACAGCAGCACCATTTCGGTGCGGCGAAGCACGGCGACGCCGCCAAGCCGGGCGCGCACCGAGACCCAGTCCTTGAGCCCGGCAATCGCCAGGACCACCGGAATAACGCCGGAATTGCCGAATTGCAGAAGGTTGTCGCGTTTCCAGTTATCCTCGACCACATAGGTCATCTCGTTGGCCGCGCGCGACAGAAGCCGGGCCACCGATTCGCCCGCACCTTGAGGGAAGCTGACGACCTCGGTCTGTTCCTGGAGCTGGCGGCCGAAGCGGGTGAAATAGACATCGAGCACGCGCCGGGCCTTGGCCGCGTCCACCCGCAGCACGCCGAACACGACAAGGGTGTCGCTGGCGCCGTAGCGCCGGGCGATGGCGCCCAGTCGCTGCAGGTCGCCGTCCATGGCCTGCTCGGCGCCGATGGCGGCGATATCGGCGAGATCGCCCAACGGCAGCAACGTCGGCACCAGCCCCTGTTTTTTCTGCCGTCCCGCCCAGGCGTCGCGCCACGGGTTGGGGTCATCCCACAGGATCAGCGCGCCCGCGGACTGGTAGACCGGCAATACCAGCACCGGCTTGGAAACCGTCTCGGCGAAGCTGAACCCGGAATCGTTGAGCAGTGCGCGCACCGCTCTGGGTTTGAAGCGGAAGGTCAGCCGCGCCAGATAGCGCACCGACGAGGTCTTTTCGTCGGCGACCGAGAAATCATTGACGTAGCCATCGATTTCGTCGGACGACAGTTTCGGCAATCCCTGATGCTCGATGCGCAGCGTGAGGCGCTTGAGAAGTCTTTGAAAGGCCCGGACCTTGCCCTCGGAGAGCGCCTGCTTGCGGGCCTGGGCCGCCGCCTCGGCGGTGACGTCGACGGCGACACCGGCGACCTCGAACACGTTGCGGGCGTGGGACGGCTGAGCGGCCAACGCGCCGGCGAAGGCCAGGGTTGCGAACAACACCGAAACCAGGCCGCGCCCGCGTGATGCCGGCGCGTTTAGGAAAATTCTTGGCTCTGTCATTAAAATCGGCCATTACAAACCGCCCCGGATACATTATCGTCACCCCCGCCAAGCTTGGCGAACGAGGCAATTTAACACAGCACGCCCGAGGAGGAAGCTATTACCCAAAAAAGGCCTAAAAACGGCGAACCATCGGGCTTCGGGACAAGCTACAAGGCGGCGGGCGTCGACATCGACGCCGGAAACGCCCTGGTCGACGCCATCAAGCCGCTGGTCAAAACCACGAATAGATCCGGCGTGATGTCGGAACTGGGCGGCTTCGGCGGCCTGTTCGACCTCAAGGCGGCGGGCTATACAGACCCCCTGCTGGTCGCCAGCACCGACGGTGTCGGCACCAAGCTGCTGATTGCCGGGGCCGCCGGTCACCATGCCACCGTCGGCATCGACCTGGTCGCCATGTGCGTCAACGACCTGGTGGTCCAGGGGGCGGAACCGCTGTTTTTCATGGACTATATGGCAACCGGAAAACTGGACGTCGAGGCGGGCCGGGAACTGGTCGCCGGGATCGCCGACGGCTGCGTCCAGGCCGGGTGCGCGCTGATCGGCGGCGAGACGGCGGAAATGCCCGGCATGTACGGACCCGGTCATTACGACCTGGCCGGCTTCGCCGTCGGCGCCGTGGAACGCGACCGGGTGTTGTGCGGCGACGAGGCGCAGGCCGGCGACGTGATACTCGGCCTGGCGTCGTCGGGCCTGCATTCCAATGGATTTTCGCTGGTCCGGCGCATCGTCGAAGACGGCGGCTTCGATTACGCCGCGCCGGCGCCGTTCGACAAAAACACCTCCCTCGGCCGGGCGCTGCTGGAACCGACGCGCATCTACGTCAAAAGCTGCCTCGCGGCGCTGGCCGCCGGCGGCGTCAACGGCTTCGCCCACATTACCGGCGGGGGCTTGCTGGAAAACATCCCCCGCGTCCTGCCATCGGGACTGGGTGCCGTCATCGACACCAATGCCTGGCCGCTGCCGGCGGTGTTCCGGTGGCTGGCGAAAACCGGCGCCGTGATGCCGATGGAACTGGCCCGCACCTTCAACTGCGGGATCGGCATGGCGGTCATTGTCTCCCCCGGGGCCGCCGACGAGGTCGAAGCGGCGCTGAACGACGCCGGGGAATTCGTCATCCGGATCGGAACCGTGGTTGAGACCTCCGGCGGCGAGGACGCCGTCGTTCTCGAAAACCTGGAAGCCAACTGGCCGCCATGAAGGTCGCGGTGCTGATTTCCGGACGCGGCAGCAATCTGCAGGCCCTGATCGACGCCGCCGATGGGTCCGGCTGGAGCGCGGAAATTGTGCTGGTGCTTTGCAATGTCGCCGGCGCCCATGGGCTGGAACGGGCGCAAAAGGCGGCCATCCCCACCGCCGTCATCGACCACCGGGACTATCAGGACCGCGAAACCTTCGATGCCGCCATGACCGCGGCCATCGAGGCCGCGGGCGCCGATCTGGTCTGCCTGGCCGGCTTCATGCGGCTTTTGTCGGCGCCGTTCATCGACCATTGGCGCGACCGCCTGATCAACATCCATCCCTCGCGGCTGCCCGACTACAAGGGATTGAACGTGCACCAGCGGGTGCTCGACGCGGGCGAGAGGATTACCGGCTGCACGGTTCATTTCGTGCGCCCGGAAATGGATACCGGCCCGATCGTCATTCAGGCCAGCGTCCCGGTGCATGACGGCGACGACGCCGGCATCCTGGCGGCCCGGGTGCTGGAGCAGGAACACCAGATCTACCCGCAGGCCGTGCGGATGATCGCCCAGGGCCGGGTCACGGTCGACGGCGAACAGGCGTTTATCGACGGGGAAATTCTGTATCCCGCCGAATAAAGCCGGAACCTAGCCGACGATTTCGTCGTCTTCGAAGAAAAAGGCAAGCAATGCCTTTTCCTTATTTACCCTTAGCCCCACCACGAGAAATGGCACCAATTCCGTCTGGGAACATACGGCTTACTTGGCTTTGGTTAATCCCGAGAGCTGAGGATATTTGGCTCTGGCTGGCACCAGACATTAAGAGCGAGAAGACCATTAACCGCTTAATGGCAATTAGCTCAGCAAGAACAGGGTCTTTTGAAACAGATTTTGTACTAGCCATTT
>JAESSX010000299.1 GCA_016763915.1 Rhodospirillales bacterium | reverse complement strand
TGCGCTGCTCGTGCACCCCTTCGCGCTTACGGTGGGTCAGCACGATGGCGCCGACCATAGCCACCAGCAGGATCATCCCGGCCACCTGAAACAGGTAGATGTAATGGGTATAGAGTATCTCGCCGAGGGCCTGTGTATTGCTCACCTGATCGATCGGCGGCGTTGGCCACGCGGCATTTTGGGCCACGTCCGGCATGATCGCGGTGCCGCCGACGATAACCGCCAGTTCGAGCAGCAACACCAGCCCGATCATGATCCCGGTCGGCAGGTTTTGCATGAACCCCTGGCGCAGTTCGACGAAGTTGATGTCCAGCATCATGACCACGAACAGGAACAACACCGCCACCGCGCCGACGTAGACGACGACCAGGATCATGGCCAGGAATTCCGCCCCCAACAGCACGAACAGCCCCGCCGCGTTGAAAAAGGCGAGAATCAGGAACAACACCGAATGCACCGGATTGCGCGCGGAAATCACCAACACGCCTGAGATAATGGCGAACGATGCGAACATATAAAATGCCAAGGCCTGGATCATGTCGGGTCTTTAACTTTCCTGTTCCTGCATACTGCTCAGCGGTAATCCGCATTCAGCCGCAACCGTTCGGCGATTTCCGTTTCCCAGCGGTCGCCGTTGGCGAGCAGCTTGTCCTTGTTGTAGAGCAGTTCTTCGCGGCTCTCTGTCGAATACTCGAAATTCGGGCCTTCGACAATGGCGTCCACCGGGCAGGCCTCTTCGCACAGGCCGCAATAGATGCATTTGACCATGTCGATGTCGTAGCGCGTGGTGCGCCTGGAGCCGTCATCGCGGGGTTCGGCCTCGATGGTAATGGCCTGGGCCGGGCAGATCGCTTCGCACAGCTTGCACGCAATGCAGCGTTCCTCGCCGTTTGGATACCGTCTCAGCGCGTGTTCGCCCCTAAAGCGCGGCGACAGCGGTCCTTTTTCAAACGGGTAGTTGATGGTTATTTTCTTGCGGAACATATAGAACAGCGTCAACGCCATGCCGCGCACCAGTTCTGTCAACAGAACCGTTTTCATGGTGCGTCTGAAAAAGCTCATGGCATCCGCCCCCTTACCCCGCCACCGGGACCAGATCGAAGGCCACTACGGCACCGCCGACGATGGCCACGGCGGCCAGGGAAATCGGCAGGAACACCTTCCAGCCCAGCCGCATCAACTGGTCGTAACGATAGCGCGGGAACGTGGCGCGCACCCACAGGAACACGAACAGCACCAGGGCGATCTTGGCGGCGAACCACACCGGCCCCGGAATCCAGGTGAACAGGGCGATATCCATGGGCGGCAGCCATCCGCCGAGGAACAGGATGGTGGTCAACCCGGACATCATGATCATGTTGGCGTATTCGCCCAGGAAGAACAGGGCGAAGGTCATCGCCGAATATTCGACGTTGAACCCGGCCACCAGTTCCGATTCGGCTTCCGCCATGTCGAACGGATGGCGGTTGGTTTCGGCCAGGGTGGAAATGAAGAAGATCACCGCCATGGGAAACAGCGGTATCACGAACCACATATCTTTCTGCGCATTGACGATGACGCTCAAATTCAACGACCCCGCCAACAAAAGAACGGTAACGATGACGAATCCCATGGACACTTCGTAGGACACCATCTGCGCCGCCGAGCGCAGCCCGCCGAGGAACGCATAGCGCGAATTGGACGCCCACCCGGCCATCAGAATGCCGTACACGCCGAGCGAGGATATGGCGAACAGGTAGAGGATTCCGACGTTGATGTCGGCCAGTACCAAGCCGTCGCCGAACGGGATCACCGCCCACGCCACCAGCGCCAGGACGAAGGTGATGCAGGGGGCTGCGATAAACACGCCCCGATTGGCGCCGGTCGGGATGATGGTTTCCTTTAAGAACAGCTTGAGTCCGTCGGCGATCGGCTGCAACAGCCCGAACGGCCCCACCACGTTGGGCCCGCGCCTGAGTTGCATGGCGCCGATGACCTTGCGTTCGGCATAGGTCAGGTAGGCCACCGCAATCATGACCGGCGCGACGATGGCGACGATCTTGATGACAATCCACGCCACCGGCCAGATGTATTCGAGCCAAAATTCAACCATCGGTTCCGGTCTTGTCCTGTTTCGAGGCCGACGCCGTTTCCGTGCATCGGGCCATGGTCGCCGACGCCCGGCTGATCGGGTCGGTCATGTAGAAATTTTCAATCGGCGAGATCAACGCCGCGCCATCGCCGGGGGCGTCCCCGGGCGTGTATGGTTCGCCGAATTCGCCCCACGCCGCCGGGACGGTTTCATGGACGTTGAGGAACACCGGATTGGCCTCGACCAGCCGGCCGCGCACCTTATTAAGATCGTCATAGCCAAGGGTGTGCCCGAGAACGGCCGACAGCGCCCGGATAATGGCCCAGTCCTCGCGCGCGTCGCCCGGCGGAAAGGCGGCCAGACGCGTGCGCTGGATCCGGCCTTCGGTGTTGACGTAGGTGGCGTTCTTTTCCGTATAGGCGGCGCCCGGCAGGATGACGTCGGCGCGATGCGCCCCGGCGTCGCCGTGGTGGCCCTGATAGACGACGAAGGCGCCGCCCAGCCGGTTCATGTCGATTTCATCGGCGCCCAGCAGGTAGACCATGTCGAGCTTGCCGTTTTCGGCGCCGTCGAGGATGCCCCCGACATCCAGCCCGCCCTTGCCCGGCACGAAGCCGAGGTCCAGCCCGCCGGCCCGCGCGGCGGCGGTGTGCAGCACGTTAAACCCGTTCCAGCCGTATTTGTCTTCGACCATGCCGCACGCTTCGGCGATGGCGCGGGCAGCACTTAGGGCATTGGCGCCGCCGGCCCCGGTCAAGGCGCCTTGTCCGATAATCAACATCGCCTTTTTAGCTTTTTTCAGGACCTTGGCGAATGGGTGACTGCCGCCGGCCAGGGCCTGCAGCACCCCGGCGTCGGCGCCCAGGAAATCGTAATCGTAGGTCAGGTCGGTGCCGCCATCCGCGACGCCGCCGACGACGGCAATGGGGAAAGCGCCCCGGATCGCACGTTTGCGAATGCGCGCGTTCAGGACCGGGGCCTCGATGCGCGGGTTGGCGCCGATGATCAGGCACGCGTCGGCTCCGTCGATCCCGGCAATGGTGGTATTGAACAGATATCCGGCGCGGCACGACGGGTCCAGACGGGCCCCGTCCTGGCGGCAATCGGTGTTGGCCGAGCCTAAGGCCGTCATCAGATCCTTCAGCGCCATCATGGATTCGCAATCGGCGAGATCGCCTGCGATGGCGGCGATTTTTTTACCGCTGGTCTGCTTGGCTTTTTCGGCGATGGCGGCGAAGGCTTCGTCCCAGGTCGCCGGTTGCAGTTTGCCGTCGCGGCGCACATAGGGCTGATCGAGGCGCTGGCGTTTCAGTCCGTCGCAGGCAAAACGGGTCTTGTCGGAAATCCATTCCTCGTTCACGTCTTCATTGAGCCTGGGCAGAATTCGCATAACCTCGGCGCCCCGGGTATCGATGCGGATGTTGCAGCAGACGGCGTCCAGCACGTCGATGGATTCGGTTTTCTTCAATTCCCACGGCCGCGCCACGAAGGCATAGGGCTTCGACGTCAGGGCGCCGACCGGACACAGGTCGATCATGTTGCCCGACAGTTCCGACGTCAGCGCCTTCTCGACATAGGTGCCGACTTCCATCTCCTCCCCGCGCCCGGTGGCGCCCAGTTCGGGCACGCCGGCGACCTCGGTGGCGAAACGGATACAGCGCGTGCAATGGATGCAACGGGTCATGATGGTCTTGATCAGGGGGCCGAGGTCCTTGTCCTTGACGGCGCGTTTGTTTTCCAGATACCGGCCCCGGTCAAAGCCGTACCCCATGGCCTGGTCCTGCAGATCGCATTCGCCGCCCTGGTCGCAGATGGGGCAGTCCAGCGGGTGGTTGATGAGCAGGAATTCCATCACGCCGCGGCGCATTTTGCGGACTTCCGGCGTGTCGGTTTCGATGACCATGCCATCGCCCACCGGCATGGCGCAGGATGCTATCGGCTTGGGCGCGCGTTCCATGTGGACCAGACACATGCGGCAGTTGCCGGCAATGGACAGCCGTTCGTGATAACAGAAACGCGGAATTTCGATGCCCGCCTGCTCGCACGCCTGCAACACCGTGAGGCCGTGATCGACCTCGATTTCAATGCCGTTGATGGTCAGTTTAGGCATCTCAGGCGGCTTCCGTTTTGGCGCCGGGCTGGCGGTCGGCGATGCGTTGTTCCAAAAGCGGGCGGAAATGGCGGATCAGGCCCTGGATCGGCCACGCCGCCGCGTCACCCAGCGCGCAGATGGTGTGCCCTTCGACCTGGCGGGTGACGTCCTCCAGCAGATCGATTTCCTCAGGCTTTGCGTCGCCCGCGGCCAGGCGTTCCATCATCCGCCACATCCAGCCGGTGCCCTCGCGGCATGGCGTGCACTGGCCGCAACTTTCATGTTTGTAGAACCTGGACAGGCGGCAGATGGCGCGCACCAGATCGGTATCCTTGTCCATGACGATAACCGCCCCGGTGCCGAGGCCCGATCTGACGGCGCTGAGCGCGTTGAAATCCATGGTCACGGTTTCGCAGATGTCTTTGGGCAGCATCGGCACTGATGATCCGCCCGGAATAATGGCGCCCAGGTTGTCCCAGCCGCCGATGACGCCGCCGGCGTGGATTTCGATCAGGTCTTTCAGCGAAATGCCGAGTTCTTCTTCGACCGTGCACGGATTGTTGACGTGGCCGGAGATATTGAACAGCTTGGAGCCGGTGTTTTTGGGCTTGCCCAGGCCGGCGAACCAGTCCGCGCCGCGCCTGAGGATGGTCGGCGTCACGGCGATGGATTCCACGTTGTTGACCGTCGTCGGGCAGCCGTAAAGCCCACAGTTGGCCGGGAACGGCGGTTTCAGGCGGGGTTGCCCCTTCTTGCCTTCGATGCTTTCGATCAGCGCCGTTTCCTCGCCGCAGATGTAGGCCCCCATGCCCCGGTGAATATAAAAATCGAACCGGTAGCCCGACCCGCAGGCGTCCTCGCCGATCAGGCCGTCTTCGTAGGCTTCATCGACGGCGCGCTGCAGGGCTTCGGTCTCGCGGTAGAATTCGCCCCGCACGTAGCAATAGGCGGCGTTGGCGCCCATGGCGAACGACGCCACCAGGGCCCCTTCAATCAGCTTATGGGGTTCGTTGCGGAGAATTTCGCGGTCCTTGCAGGTGCCGGGCTCGCCCTCGTCGGCGTTGATGACCAGATAATGCGGGCGCTCTCCGACTTCCTTGGGCATGAACGACCATTTCATGCCGGTGGAAAATCCGGCGCCGCCGCGCCCGCGCAGTTCGGATTCCTTGATTTCCAGGGTGATATTTTCGCGCCCCATGGCCAGCAGGGATTTCGTGCGCGACCAGTCGCCGCGCTTTTTCGACGCCGCCAGGCCGGTGTCCTCCAACCCGTAGATGTTGGTGAAGATGCGGTCCTTGTCTTTCAACATGGCTATTTCCCGCCCTCCAAATCCTTCAATGAGGTCAGCCCGCCGGCCGGTTCAGACGTATGGCGCCCGGTTTGCGAGCCGGGTTTCGGGGTGTCGCCGGCCTTCAGCTTTTCCAGGACCGCGCTCGTGCTGCCGGCATCCAGGTCCTCAAAGTAATCGTCGCCGATCTGCATCATCGGCGCATTGGCGCAGGCG
>JAESSX010000298.1 GCA_016763915.1 Rhodospirillales bacterium | reverse complement strand
GGCGGCCCCGGCGCGCGGACCGGACACGCGGACCACGGCGACCCCCGCCCGTCCGCGGGCGCTGGCCAGGGCAAAAATGGTTGGTGAGGAACCTGGGGCTGATATCATTACTTTTTGGACGGCGCGTCCATCATCAGCCGTTCGACGCGGCCGCCATCGCGGAGGTGGGTTTCCAGCACTTCGTCCACGTCCTCCCTGGACTTACAGGTGTACCAAACGCCTTCCGGGTAGATCACCACGGACGGCCCCAGTTCACAGCGGTCGAGACAGCCGGCGGAATTGATTCGGATGCGTTTCAATCCCATCTCCTTGGCTCGGGCCTTCATGTATTCGCGGAGCTCGAGCGAACCCTTGGCGCGACAGCAGCCCCGCGGGTGATCGTCCTCGCGTTCGTTGATGCAGAAAAAAACATGGCGGCGGTAAAACGGCGTTGGATCATTCGTGTTGTCGGTCACGGCATTAAGTACCCTTTGTTTTTGGCGCTGGAGGTGAAATTTGGTTGCAACCCGGCTTGGGCGTTACAAAGTTAAGCGAGGAACAATGCCTGCGCAACGGACCCAATAACCGGACCCTGTATTTTATGACCAAAAATCTGCTCCGTGAAGAAACCAGCCCCTACCTGCTACAGCACAAGGACAACCCCGTCCACTGGCAAGCATGGGGTGAGGAAAGCCTTAGCCTGGCCCGAAAGCAGAATAAACCGATTTTGTTGTCGATCGGCTATTCGGCGTGCCACTGGTGCCACGTCATGGCCCATGAGAGTTTCGAGAACGACGCCATCGCCGGGCTGATGAACGAGAAGTTCGTCAACATCAAGGTCGACCGCGAAGAACGCCCCGACATCGACGCTCTCTATCAGTCGGCGTTGCAGATGATGGGCGAACAAGGGGGCTGGCCGCTGACAATATTCCTAACTCCCGCCGGCGAGCCGTTCTGGGGCGGAACCTATTTTCCTTCGACCGCAAAATACGGCCGCCCCGGTTTCCCCGATATCCTGAACGGACTGGCCAACGCTTATCAC
The DNA here is from genome assembly GCA_016763915.1 of Rhodospirillales bacterium. The sequence continues at coordinate 4,627 of JAESSX010000298.1, read as the reverse complement.
AACGACCCGGACCGGATCCGGAAAACCGCAACCGCCTTCAAACAGGGGCTTGAGAAAATGTCCCGGCCCGACGGCGGCGGCGCGCCGAGCGTCGACATTCTGAACCGGATCGCCACCGGCATGCTGGATATCGTCGACACCCATCGCGGCGGCACCAATGGTGCGCCGAAGTTTCCGCAACCGTTCCTGTTCCGGTTTTTATGGAACGCCCATGTGCGCCAGGGCGCCGGCCAAAGCCCGTTCGGGGATACCGTAACACTGACCCTGGACCATATCTGCCAGGGCGGGATCTACGACCACCTGGGCGGCGGGTTCGCCCGATATTCCACCGACGAGGTCTGGCTGGCGCCGCATTTCGAGAAGATGCTGTATGACAATGCCTTGTTGGTCGAGCTGCTGGCCGATGTGTGGCAAAAAACCAACAGCCCCCTCTACGCCGTCCGGGTGCGCGAAACCGTGGGCTGGGTGTTGCGCGACATGCGGGCGTACGCCGGTGAGGACGGGGGTGAAGACGGCTTGTTTGCCTTTACCAGCGCCTTCGACGCCGACAGCGAGGGAGAGGAAGGTAAGTTTTGCGTGTGGAACGAGGCGGAAATCGACGCCGTTCTGGGAACGGACGCGGCGGTCTTCAAAACCACTTACGACGTCACCGGGCATGGCAACTGGGAGAATAAGGTGATCCTTAACCGGTCCGCCGGCCTGGCCCTCGGATCGGAAGAGGAAGAGGCCCATTTGCGTCGGCTGCGCGAAAAACTTTTGGCTGTTCGCAACAAACGGGTTCAACCGGGACGGGATGACAAAGTGCTGGCCGACTGGAACGGTTTGATGATCGCGGCCCTGGCAAAGGCCGGCGCCGTGTTCGACGAGCCGGACCGGATCGCGGCCGCCGAAACCGTATTCCGGTTTGTCGTCGAGGTCATGACCACGGATCAGAAAACCGGCCGGCTGGCACATACCTGGTGCGACGGGCGGGTGCGCCATCCCGCCGTTGTTGACGATTACGCCAACATGGCCCGCGCTGCGTTGATGCTGCACGGCGTGACGGGTGCGCCCGGCTACCTGGCCCGGGCGCAGGGTTGGGTCGATATCGCCGATGCCCATTACTGGGACGGCGATGAAGCGGGAGGCGGCTATTTCCTCAGCGCGGATGATACCGGCGACGTCATCGCCCGGTCCAAACCCGTGCACGACAACGCCGTACCGTCCGGCAACGGAACCATGGCCGAGGTCCTGGCGTGGCTGTTCTACCTGACCGGAGAGACCCGCTATCGCGACCGCGCCGAGCACCTGATCAAGGCCATCGCCTACCCCGACCCGAACCATATGGCCAACCAGCCGGTCCTGATGAACGCCTTTGAATTCCTGGAATCCGCCGCCCAGGTGGTTCTCATCGGCGAAGCGGACGACCCGGCGACCGTTGCCTTGCTGCGGAAAATCTTCGATGCCGGTCTGGACGGGCGGATCATTGTCCAATTGCCGCCCGGCGCCGCCCTGCCCGAAGGCCATCCGGCGCAGGGCAAGACGGCCGTCGACGGCAAACCGACGGTTTATATCTGCCGGGGGCCGGTATGCGGTCTGCCGGTTACCGATAGCAAACAGTTGGTAACGGAACTGAAAAGCGTATAATCGGCGCCATGGCGCACCTGACCATGAACAGCCCGTTGGGCCCGCTGACCATTTTCGAGGAAGACGGCGCGATCGTCGCCCTGGAATGGGGCCGCGCCGAAAACCCCGACCCGACGCCCCTGCTGGAAAAAGCGCGCGGCCAGCTCAACGATTATTTCGACGGCGCCCGCCGGGACTTCGACCTGCCCCTGGCCCCCCGGGGGTCTCCGTTTCAGTGCGCCGTCTGGGACCGGATGCGCCGCATTCCTTTCGGCCAGGCGCAATCCTACGGCGACATCGCCAGCCAGCTCGGCTCCGCGCCCCGCGCCGTCGGCGGAGCTTGCGGGCGAAATCCCATACCCATCATCATCCCGTGCCATCGTGTGGTCGGCAAAGGAGGAAACCTGACGGGATACTCCGGTGGCGACGGCATCAGTTCCAAGCTCGCGCTATTGCGCCTCGAGGGGTGCCCGGTTGCTCCGACGGCACCGGAAGATCACAATACGTAGACTTAAAATTTGGCCGACCAAGCGGCCTGACCAACCAGGGAGAAAACATGACCAAAGCCATCCGCATCCATGAATACGGCGGTCCGGAAAACCTTATTTGGGAAGATGTCGATACCGGCCAGCCCGGCGAGGGTGAGGTCCGGCTACGCCAGACCGCCGTCGGCTTGAACTTCATCGATGTCTATCAACGCAGCGGGCTGTACCCGTTAGGCGATCTGCCGAAAACCCTCGGCATGGAGGCCGCCGGCGTGATCGAGGACGTTGGTCCCGGCGTCGACGCCTTTAAGCCCGGCGACCGGGTCGCCTATGCCATGGGGCTCGGGTCTTACGCCGAGGAACGCATCATGGGCACGGACAAGCTGGTCCACCTGCCCGACGGCATCGATGACCAATCCGCGGCGGCGATGATGCTGCAGGGCATGACCGCACACTACCTTTTGCGCCGCACTTACAAGGTTCAGCCGGGCGACACCATCCTGATTTACGCCGCCGCCGGCGGCGTCGGCTTGATCGCGTGCCAGTGGGCCAAACATTTGGGCGCCACCGTGATCGGCTGTGTCGGATCGCAGGAAAAAGCCGACCTGGCCAAGGCCAACGGCTGCGACCATCCGATCCTGTACCGCGAAGAAAACGTGCCCGACCGGGTCCGGGAAATCACCAACGGCGAAGGCGTGCCCGTGGTTTACGATTCCATCGGCAAGGCGACGTTCAATGATTCCATCGATTGCCTGGCGCCTTTCGGCCTGATGGTGTCCTTCGGCAATGCGTCGGGGCCGGTCGATCCCATCAATCCGGCCATGCTCGGCCCAAAAGGCTCGCTGTACCTGACGCGGACCACGCTGGCGACCCACACGGCGACGCCGGAACTATTGCTGGATGGGGCCAACGCGTTGTTCGACGTGGTCCAGGACGGCCACGTCAAGATCGCCGTCAACCAGACCTTTCCGTTGTCGGAAACGGCCCAGGCCCATGTGGATCTGGAGGCGCGTAAAACCACCGGATCGACGGTTCTGCTTCCCTAAAAACCCGCCCCGGACATCGGGACGAGAGGGCGGGCCCCGGCCCGCCCTTTTTCTTTTAGGTGTTCATGGAGTCGAAGAAGTCGGAATTGGTCTTCGAGTGCTTGAGCTTCTCGAGCAGGAAGTCCATGGCGTCGGTGACGCCCATCGGCATGAGGATGCGGCGCAGCACCCACATTTTCGACAGCGTGCCCTTTTCCACCAGAAGCTCTTCCTTGCGCGTGCCCGATTTGGTGATGTCGATGGTGGGCCAGGTGCGCCGGTCTGAAAGCTTGCGGTCGAGGATGATTTCCGAGTTGCCGGTGCCCTTGAATTCTTCGAAGATAACCTCGTCCATGCGCGACCCGGTATCGATCAGCGCCGTCGAGATAATGGTCAGCGAGCCGCCTTCTTCGATGTTGCGCGCAGCCCCGAAGAAACGTTTCGGCCGCTGCAGGGCGTTGGCGTCGACGCCGCCGGTCAGAACCTTGCCCGACGACGGCACAACGGTGTTGTAGGCGCGTGCCAGGCGGGTAATGGAGTCGAGCAGAATAACGACATCGCGCTTGTGTTCGACCAGGCGCTTGGCCTTTTCGATGACCATTTCGGCGACCTGCACGTGACGCACCGCCGGTTCGTCGAAGGTCGAACTGACGACTTCGCCTTTGACCGAACGCGACATGTCGGTCACTTCCTCGGGCCGCTCGTCAATCAGAAGAACGATCAGATAGCATTCCGGGTGATTGAGGGCGATGGAGTGGGCGATGTTCTGCAGCATAACCGTCTTGCCGGTCCTGGGCGGCGCCACGATCAGGGCGCGCTGGCCTTTGCCGATGGGGCAAATCAGATCGATGACCCGGGTCGTCTTGTCCTTGAGCTCCGGATCGTTCTGCTCCATTTCCAGGACCTCATCCGGATAAAGCGGCGTCAGGTTGTCGAAATTGATGCGATGGCGGACATCGCCGGGATCGGCGAAGTTGATCTGGTTGATCTTGAGCAGCGCAAAATACCGCTCCCCTTCCTTGGGCGACCGGATTTCCCCTTCCACGGTATCGCCGGTCCGCAATCCGAAGCGGCGAACCTGACTGGGGGAAACATAAATATCGTCGGGGCCGGGCAGATAGTTGGCCTCGGGGCTGCGCAGAAAACCGAACCCGTCCTGAAGAACTTCGAGAACGCCGACACCGAAGATGGCGATATCGTTTTCCGCCAATTGCTTGAGGATGGCGAACATCATGTCCTGCTTGCGCAGCGACGAGGCATTTTCAATTTCCAGTTCTTCGGCGTAAGCCAGAAGGTTCGCTGGGGACTTTGTTTTAAGTTCTTGGAGATTCATGGTCAGGTTTCATTTTTTGAATATAGAACAAAGGGAAGGCTGTTTTGCCAGCCGGACAAGTATACGTTCCGGGCTGAATCCGTCGCAAAATATCGAAATCTAGAATACGGGCAGAAAGCCCGATAGGCGGGAGTGGTCGTTTAATCTTAAAGAAGCTTCGTGTCGGAACCGACAGACAT
>JAESSX010000297.1 GCA_016763915.1 Rhodospirillales bacterium | reverse complement strand
GTCAAATCCGGGGGATGGGTATGAGACGCGTTTTGATCCTTGCTGCTGTTTTCTGTTACGGGATTGCCGGCGCGCCCGCCGCCGAGGCGGTCACGGTCTACGTTTCCAACGAGAAGGACAACACCATCAGCGTTATCGACGGCGACACTTACAAGGTCACGGCGACGATTCCGGTAGGCCAACGGCCCCGCGGCATCATCCTCAGTCACGACAAAACCGAACTCTATATCTGCGCCAGTGATTCTGGACACATTGAGGTGCTCGATCTCAAGACCCTGAAGATCACGAAAACGCTGCCATCCGGCCCCGACCCCGAGCTGTTCATCCTTCACCCCTCCGGCAACCCGCTCTACGTTGCCAACGAGGACGACAACATGATGACCATCATCGATGTTAAGAAAGGAACCTTTATCACCGAAGTGCCGGTCGGCATCGAACCCGAGGGGTTGGGAATCAGCCCCGACGGCAAGGTGCTGGTGAATACGTCGGAAACCACCAATATGGCCCACTTCATCGACACCCAGACCTACAAGGTGTTCGACAACGTGCTAGTCGATGCCCGCCCGCGGGTCGCCATGTTCACCAAGGACGGGAGATACATCTGGGTGTCATCGGAGATCGGCGGCACCGTGAGCGTCATTGACGCCAAGACCCGCAAGGTGTTCAAGGTGATCGAGTTCGAGATTCCAGGCATCCGCGCCGAGGCCATTCAACCCGTCGGCATCCAGATTTCCGGCGACGGTAAGATTGCTTTTGTTGCCCTGGGTCCGGCCAGCCGCGTGGCGGTCGTCGACGCCAAGAATTTCGAGGTCAAGAAATACCTTCTTGTCGGCCAGCGCGTGTGGCAACTCGCCTTCAGCCCGGACGAAAGCAAGCTGTTTACCACCAACGGCGTCAGCAACGACGTCTCGGTGATTGACGTGAAGAGGCTGAAGGTCGTCAAGTCCATTACCGTGGGCCGCTTTCCCTGGGGTGTCGTCGTCAAATGACCCCAGCCGAGGCATCAACCCCTCTGGCGGACGGGTCCCCCGCCCTTGCCATCGAGGGTGTTGGGCATAGTTTCGGCTCCACGCACGCCCTTGAGGACGTGGCCTTCACCATCCACCCGGGCGAGTTCTCCGTTCTCCTCGGCCTCAATGGTGCCGGCAAGACGACGCTTTTTTCCCTGATCACAGGGCTTTACCATAACCGTTTCGGTTCGATCCGCATCGGCGGCTTCGACATTCGCAAGAGGCCGTCCCAAGCCCTGGCCCAGATCGGCGTCGTCTTCCAGCAACCAGCGATCGATCTCGATCTCTCGGTTTCCCAGAACCTGCGATATCATGCGTCACTTCACGGCATGTGCCGGCGTCTGACCGAGGAGAGAATGGAAGCGGAACTCAACCGCCTGGAAATGCTCGACCGGGCCGATGACAAAGTGCGTCAGTTAAGCGGCGGCGGCCGCCGCCGGATCGAGATCGCGCGCGCCCTGATGCACCGGCCCCAAATGCTGCTGTTGGATGAACCCACGGTGGGCCTGGATATTAACGTCCGTCAGGCGATGATCGGCCATGTGCGACGGTTGTGCCATGAGGAGGATATAGCCGTCCTGTGGGCGACGCATCTCATCGACGAAGTCGGCGACGGCGACCGCGTTATTATCCTGCACGAGGGCCGCGTGCTGGCTTTCGGGAGCATGGATGAGGTCACCCGGAGCGCCGGGGCGACAACGATCTCCGAGGCCTTCATTGCACTGACCGGAAAGGGCGAAACGTGACTTTGGCCCATTACCAGAGATGCCTGCGGGGTATCGTCATCCGTGAAGCCCTGCGCTTCCTTCATCAGCGCGGCCGTTTCATCGCCGCCCTGGTACGGCCGCTGGTGTGGTTGTTCATTTTCGCGGCCGGGTTCCGGTCGATATTGGGTGTCTCCATCATTCCCCCCTATGAAACCTATGTCCTTTATGAGGTGTATATCACGCCCGGTCTCATTGGCATGATCCAGCTTTTCAATGGCATGCAAAGTTCCCTTTCCCTGGTCTATGACCGCGAGATGGGCAGCATGAAGACGCTGCTGGTGAGCCCCCTGCCACGCTGGTATCTGCTAATCTGCAAGCTCCTGGCCGGGGTCGCCGTGTCTATCCTGCAGGTGTACACGTTCCTGATCATTGCCGTGTTTTGGGATATCAAGGCACCTCCGATGGGTTACATAACCCTTTTGCCGGCCCTGGTTCTGACCGGGCTCATGTTAGGTGCGCTGGGTATGATGTTGTCATCGGCGATCAAGCAACTGGAGAACTTCGCCGGGGTGATGAACTTCGTCATCTTCCCCATGTTCTTCGCCTCTTCGGCGCTCTATCCGCTGTGGAGGATCAAGGAATCGAGCCTGATCCTGCACAAAATTTGCGCCTTCAACCCGTTTACCCACGCCGTCGAACTGGTCCGCTTCGCGCTCCACGGCCAATTCAACACGTTTTCGTTGATGTACGTGTTGGCATTCCTTGCCTTATTCCTGGGCCTCGCCATCTACGGCTACGACCCTTCGCGGGGTTTTACCGCCCGCAGGGGGGGGGCTGCCGGGTAAGGGCAAGTCCATGACCAATCCCGTTCGCAAGTTCGCTTTCTCCTTGTTGGCCGCCACGGTCCTCCTTTGCCTGACCCCGGCATTAGCATGGGCCGTTGAGGACCCGGATTGGCCGTGCATTCAGCGTCTGATGCCGGAAATCTCCGCCGTCACGATTTGGGATGGGCCGCCCATTGAGGGCGCCCTGCGGACTTGGCCCGGGAAACCCGTGATCCGCGATCTGGTTGCCAAACTGGCGACCCGTAAAATGAACGCCGAACAAGTCGAACAAAACATCACCGCCTTCGTCAAGACGTTGCACAACGAGGAGAAAAATCCGGCGCTGACTTTGGTTTTCGCTGGCCTGTGGGTGACCCTCAACAACAGGCGCCGGACCATGATCAAGAGGATCAAGACGTTCGCCCGCCAGCAAAACGACCGGGCCAAACGGATCGAAAAAAAGTTGCTCGATCTGGACCGGATTTTGGCGAGCGCCGAGGCGGACGACAGCGTCAAAATCGAGGCGCTCCGCTACGACATGGCCTTGGAGTCGCGCATCTTCGAAGATCGCGAAATATCGATACGGTTTCTTTGCGAACAACCCGTGAAAATAGAGAGCATCCTCGGTGGGTTGGCCCGCGCCATTTCCTCCCAACTCGACTGAACGCTATTCCTGTTTTGGTTTTCTCCGGCCCGTTCCGCACCATTCGGAAGCCGACGCCGGGCTCAAACGCGTCGAGCCCCCTTGCCCGGAAAGCCAATGTCGCCCCGCCAAAAGGAAGGCTTTCCGGCCGCGTTGGCCCCCGGCACCGTTTTAGTCGGTGATCAGGCGCCGCTGCCTGTCGAGAAGAGGCACCCTGTAGTCCTTGAGAATTCCGTAAATCTTGGGCTGCAACCGTAGCAGGATTCGATTGAGCCGCCTTTTCCATTCGGACTCGTTGGCACGTACGGCCATGGAAACCCGGAAGTCCAACCGCACGTTCACTTTTTCGTCGATAAGGGGAACAACGATGAGCGGCACACTCTCCTGCTTGGCGTAGTATCCGGAGATCGGCCCCCAGATGAGGGCCACGTCCGTTTTTCCCTCGGCCACGTCGGAAATGGCCTGGTGGCCCGGCGAGAAAAACCGGGTATC
>JAESSX010000296.1 GCA_016763915.1 Rhodospirillales bacterium | reverse complement strand
GGCGCTAAAATAGAAGTCATAGCCGGCACGGCGACCGCCGGGATCCCTCATGCCACCACTTTTGCAGACCACCTTCAGCTCCCGTTAATTTATGTCAGATCTGCGACCAAAACCCATGGCATGGGCAACCAGGTTGAGGGGCTTCTCTATAAAAATCAGCAGGTGATAGTCATCGAGGACCTGATTTCAACAGGTGGAAGTGCTGCCAACGCCGTAACAGCCATTCGTGAAGCAGAAGGCATTGTGAACCATTGTTTCAGTATTTTCAGCTATGGTCTCGCCGAGGCCACAGATAAATTTAAAAGCATATCCTGCGAAATCCACTCCATTCTGGATTTTTCCGAACTGCTTGAAGTGGCCTTATCTACCCAAAACCTGTCCACAAATGACATTGAAACATTGCGATCCTGGCAAAAGGCCCCCTTTAAATGGGCGGAAAATAACGGCTTTTAAACTACTACAGCGTATCTTTAAGCTTGCGTGGCTCTGGACCCGACTAGCAAAACTTTCTTTGGCGAGCAAAGAGTCGTCTCGGCACAATAAACTCTTGCCCAGGTTCCGACTCACTTGTTTGCAGCTTCGAGTGCCGTTCCCATTTCCTCTATATTTCGAATCAGAATAAGCATGCTCATGAGTAAACCCCTTACTAATTTATTGACATATGAAATCTATTTCGTGTATTGTATTTCTTGTATTAATCATGGCATAAGTTAAGCTTTGGAAGTATTGTCTGTTCCAAATAGGATCTAGGATGAGCGCAAGAAAAATAAATAATCCGTCGTGGACTTTTTTGACGAATCATGCGCACGTCTTGTTGTGTCTGGCCAAAAATCCGTCTGAACGCATTCGAGACATTGCATTGGAAGTTGGAATCACGGAACGTGCAGTTCAGCGCATTATCGTTGAGCTGGAAGCTGACGAATATTTGGAGCACGTTCGTGATGGAAGGAGAAACGTGTACAAAGTGTTCAGCCGCAAGCCCCTGAGACATTGTATTGAGAAACATCGACGAATAAATGATCTGATCCAGCTAATTAATAAATGACTTGAAGCAAATCATAATGCCCATATATCAACATCCTCGATGAAGCCGAAAATAAACTTAATTAATCTTACGGAATACTCGAGCTAATTATTTGGAAAATAAAAATACGGAAAATAAAAGCGAACTGAGTGAAGTGTTCTCATTTATAGGGAGTACGCTGAAGAACTCTATGCGAGAGGCAAATCCTTCTATATGAGCACTATTTCAGTGAAGCCCCTTTCCTCAGAAGATCGTGATCGGGTTCGGCAAATTGTATTGAAAGCCAGTGAGCCAATTGCGCCGTTTTGGCCCATGCGGACCATGGTCGCGCAGAATCCCATTCATGGATTGGAATATCTGCCGTTTGATCAGGCTGTTCGAAAAGGCAAGGCCCTCTTTGGTGGAAATGGGTATCTTGCGAATGAGGAGTATCGTCAATTTTACCGAAATGGCCGTATTACCAAAGAAAGTTTTAAGCGCGCTTTTTCCAGGGTTGGGCCTCGCTCTGATGGGCAGGTTTTTATTGAAGTTGGAAGTCAAAAGGTTACCCCTAAAGATGTTTGGCAATTACACGTACTTTTTGGCTTCGAGGAATTGCCATTATCCCTCTTGGAATGGGAGTTAAGCGGTGGTGGAGCTACAAAACAGTTTCGGCAAGATCTTTCCGAGGAATCCCAGAAACAAATTATTGAGCAAACCATCAAAGAATGTGAACAGTGTCAGGTGTATCCAGAAGAGGCCTACCTGACGAATTTATGGAAGAGTGTGTTAGCCACCTTCGGGCTATCTGATTTTCATGCTTCATCTCAAATATCTGAGGATTCGCATTCGCAAACTTCTGCACCCATTTCCTTGTCGCCTCAACGAACCATCAGCGATTGGGTTGATGGTTTGACTGAGGGTGGGGTGGTCGACCAAATCAATAATCAACTCATCAAATGGGTGACGGCGTTTCTCGATGAAGGATTAGCCGGCTGGGAAATGCCTGGCCGAGAAGAAGGTTTCTACCAAGTATGGCGGAACCTGGCGCAGAAAGATTTTTCGGGGCAACTTCTCGGGATTAAAGATTTCGCAAAAAAAATTCACAGCCTTCCTGCAGCTCCAGAAGACACGATCCGTTCCAGCTTGCACCAACTCGAAATCCCCCAAGAACAATGGAAAGATTATCTCTCGAGACAGCTATCATCATTACCAGGCTGGACACGATATATACGGTGGCTTGAGGAACACCCTGCATACCATGCGCAACAAAAACATCCCATTGACACCACACAATATCTAGCCGTGCGTTTATTCTATGAAGTGGAGTTGACTCACATTAAATGCCAGCAAGAATGGGGAATTGATGGGACGGTTTCTAGCCTGACTGCATATTGGAATGATCGATGCGAAGAATACCACCAACGAATTGGGAATGAAGAGCCATCTCGGGATCCAACCAAACAGATGAAATGTCGACATGCTTGGCGATTATTCCATTTGGCGCAGTTTCTTGAGTTATCTCCAAGAGAAGTACAAGATCTCTCGCCTACCGATGCCAAGATGTTATTGCAATGGTTAGATTACTTTCCTGCGGATCAGCATGGGAAGATATGGATTGAGGCGTACGAAGATTTCTTTCGAGAGAAGATACTGAGAGATATTTCTGTGCATCGTGGAACGGTACCCGAATTGGAAACTCGTCCCCATGCGCAACTGGCCTTTTGTATCGACGTACGCTCTGAATCATTTCGGCGCCATATTGAAGCTCAAGGCCCCTACGAAACGCTTGGGTTTGCAGGATTTTTTGGTATTTCCATCAGCCATCAACCTTTTGATAGCATTCAACGTGGCTTATTATGTCCGGTGTTATTGACTCCTAACCATGCCGTGACGGAAGTACCCCGGTCGGGAGAAGGAGCGGCATTAGAAAAATATTCTTCGGGTACTCGCTGGTCCCAACTGGGCGATCATCTTTTTCACGATCTGAAGCATCATCCAATTGGGTCGATGATGGTGATTGATGTATTGGGTTTATTTTTTAGTCTGGGGTTGATAGGCAAGACCTTGTTCCAAAAAATATTTCGCACAATGACCTCTACTATCCAGAGTTGGTTGACAGAAAAGGTTTCAACCCAAGTCTCAATTTTCACACCCGCCGACCCTCAAAACCCAAAGATCGGAGAAGTGAGTGCAGATGGGGTTCCTGACGGGCTTTCCCTGGGATTTTCTCTTACGGAACGGGCGACATTCATCGAAAATGGTTTGCGTGTTATGGGGCTCACCAAAAATTTTGCGCGGTTGATGTGCCTCTGTGGCCATGGAGGTGAGACGGACAACAATCCCTATTATGGCGCGTTGGATTGCGGGGCTTGCGGGGGGAAACCGGGAGATGCGAATGCGCGAGTTTTTGCCGCGATGGCGAATGAACCTGAAGTTCG
>JAESSX010000295.1 GCA_016763915.1 Rhodospirillales bacterium | reverse complement strand
GACGGACCATTGCGAGACCTCTTTTTTTATGCCGCGTTCCGGCACGGTGCAGCGGTGCGCTCGGCGGCGCGCAACCGGGCCGAACGGGCACGGGGGTTTGCGGCGATTTCTTCCACCGTTGGTTTGACGACCCGCCTCGTCAACAAACGGAAAGTGGGCTCGGTCGTCGGCGACGGTTGCGGCGGCAGGTGACGGGACGGCTGCGGCGCGGCGCTGCTGCCCAGTTTCAGGAATTCCTTGACCTGGCGGTCTTCCAGGGAATGGAAGGCGACCACGCATAACCGCCCGCCCGGACGAAGCAGTTTCTCGGCGGCATTCAGCCCGCGCTCCAGTTCGCCCAGTTCGTCGTTGACGTAAATGCGCAGCGCCTGAAAAGTTCTGGTCGCCGGATCGATGCCGTCTTTGGATTTTCTCACCACACGGCGCACCAGCCTCGCCAGTTGTCCGGTCCGGGTGATCGGGGTCTCGGCCCGGGTTTCGACAATGGCGCGCGCGACCCGGCGGGACAGGCGTTCCTCGCCGTAGCGGTAAATGATGTCGGCCAGTTCCCCCTCATCCAGCTGATTGACGGCTTCGGCCGCGGTCATTCCCGATTGCGCCATGCGCATATCCAACGGCCCGTCGGCGCGGAAACTGAACCCGCGCCCGGGCTCGTCGATCTGCATCGAGGATACGCCCAGGTCCAGGGTGATGCCGTCGATTTGCTCGACACCGACCTCGGCCAGAAGACGGACCATGTCTCCGAAGGGACCGTTCAGCACCGTCAGGCGGCCCTCGAAACGGCGCCGGAGATCGGCGCTCTGGGCGATGGCCTCCGCGTCGCGGTCGATGCCCCACACGGTACAGTCGGCGGCCTTTAGAAGGGCTGCGGAATATCCGCCGGCGCCGAAGGTGGCGTCCACGTAGACGGCCCCGTCGCTGGGCGCCAGCGCATCCACGACTTCGTTGAGCATGACGGACGTATGGCGGGACGGGGGTTTAGGGGGGGTCATTATTACGACTCCTCCCCTTCCCGTCTCGGCGGCTGTCTCAATTGCAGGGTCGCGCCGCGCACCCGGGCGCGCTCGAATGCCTGGCCCCGATTGGCCTCGTAGGCCTGCGGTTCCCAGATCTGGAACCGGCGGCCGCGCCCGACAAACAGGGTCTGGGTGGTGATCCCCGCCGTTTTCAAAACCTCTTTCGGCAGCGCCACGCGGCCTTCCGGGTCAAAAGGCAACCGATGCACGCTTTCCAGTATCACCGACAGGTCATCCTGCTCATCGGAAAACATCGGCAGGTCCTCGAGGCTGTCGCTCATGCGCGTGATAAAGGCCTCGTCACAGGCCTCGAAAGCGTTGAATTTAAACAGAGGATATACGTAAAGGCCGTTGAAGGACTGGCCGACAAATTCCGTGCGGAAGGGTTTGGGTACCGAGACCCGCCCTTTCTTGTCGATCTTGTTGACATACCTGCCAACGAAGAGTGCCATGTCAGTCCCCAAAAAATATCTTTCGTTGCAACGGTTTCTGCCGCCGACGCCCACCCTTGACCGATGCTGGAAATCCCCCTCGGTGCGCGGACCCCCCATGATCGCAATATGGCGAATATTGGGATAGCATGGGTCTATATGGGCGTCAATGGGACATTATGTGTTTTCACGGGTTAACAAAACCTTTCCGGGGCGCGGAATTCCGGGATTTTCGCTGCCCTATTTCGGGACCGGACCCGGCCCATAAAACCGGATCGCGTGCGGAATTCGCCAAGCCCTCATAAGCCGCCCGAATTCGGGCGGCTTTGTGGCCCGCGAAAGGTGTTTTGAAGGCTTTGCTCAGAGGCCCGGCATCAACACTATGCGGCCCGGATTAACAGGAGATGAAATGTCCCCAATCAAGGAGCAGGCGCTTCATGCTCTGCAAACAATGATTGTACAATTTGTTATTTTAAGGGATTCCTTCTCTCACAAGAACACGCTATACGATTAAGAGTTTAACTATAGGATCAAAAAAAAGAGATATCTATGAAAAATAAAGTAATACTAGCGATCGCATCAATAATGATTATGTTTTCCGGCAACCTTTTTGCGGGAGAAATCGATCTAACCTGCTATTCGTATGCAGGTGCCGTAGTAAATGGCGATAAAACAGTAGTAATATCAAATATTTTTACGTACCAGGACCAATCAGGCTCTGTTACTACCGGCAACAGGACTGCTGGATGCCCCCATAATAATGGCATGATTTCACGAAATTTTAGCCGGCACTTAAATTCCATGGGAATAAAGGCCAAAACCTTTTTGAGGGTAAACAAATCAAAACCGAATGCGGCCTATATCATGAGAAAACGCCAGAAACATTTGGATTATCAATGGAAAGGCGGCTACCGCAGCATAGAAATCTCAGGCTATGAATTTGATCCCCATAGCCCGGCCAAGGAGCCGGCGTCCAGGATTAAAGCGCGGGCAAAAAGAGCGGAAGAAATTAAACAAATGATTGCCGCCAGCACGGCAAAAAAAGCAAGCGAGGTCAAACGCGCCATTGAAGAAAAGAAAGCCAGACTGAATGAGATCTGCAGCAAATTCAAAAACGGGTTCAGGTGCAACGATGCCTGCATTTACCACGAGAAATTCAAGAACTGTAAATCCGTAGACAGGTAACACGATCTGACGTGTGCGTGGGGGGGGTGGACTTAAGGTATTGATTGAAATGCCAGACGGTCTGTAAGCCGGGTTCTGTCCACCCCTCCCCCATACGGGGTCGGGGATAGATGGCCATTCATCTGGGACGCCCGTTACCGGACGCCTCGCGCGACCTACCCGGGCGACGACGCGAAAACGCGCCTGCCGAAATAAATCCGACGCGCCGCCCCTATTTGGTCTTGCTCCCGGTGGGGTTTACCCTGCCGCTCCCGTTACCGGGAACGCGGTGCGCTCTTACCGCACCCTTTCACCCTTACCCTGGGGCCGAAGCCTGCAAGGCGGTTTGCTTTCTGTGGCACTTTCCCTGGGGTTACCCCCGCCGGCCGTTAACCGGCACCGTGTTTCCGTGGAGCCCGGACTTTCCTCCCCCCGCTGGGTTTCCCCGTTGCGAAAGGCGGCCATCCGACCGTCTGGCAGGGCTTAAATTAGCGTTGCGCGCGACGGCGTCAAGGTTCGCTTAGATCAAGCAGCGCCCGCAGCAGCCCAATGGTGCCCGCATCGGCCCGGCCATCAAGGGTTTGCGGGCAAAAATGGCGCTGAAAGGCGGTGATTGCCTGGACTCCATCGGCGGTGTCGTAACCATAAGCGGCGAGCCATTCCAGCACTTGCCCCTCGTCGGCGTCGATGGGTTTCGCATTATCCGGCCACAGCCCAATTCCCGCCCGCGCGAGGGCGGCCCAGTTGAAGCGTTCGCCGGGATCGGTCTTGCGCGCCGGGGCGACGTCGGAATGGCCGACCACGTTGCGCGCCTGCATGGGGTGGCGGGCCAGGATGCCGGTGGCGAGGTCCACCAGCGCCGCCATCTGGACGGCAGGAAAATCGCGATAGCCGAATTCATGGCCCGGGTTGACCAGTTCGATGCCGATGGAGCGCCCGTTGATATCCGTCTCGCCGCGCCAGAACGCCGCCCCGGCGTGCCAGGCGCGCTTGTCTTCGTCGACCAACGGGGCCACGTCGCCGTCTTCGTCGATGAGGTAATGGGCGCTGACCTTGGCCCTGGGACTGCACAACCGGTCCAGCGCGATAAAGCCGCTTGCCATGCCGGTATAGTGAAGCACCAGCATATCGACCGGCGTTGACGGCGGGCGGTCGTCGAAATTGGGAGACACGCTCATTTGAGCCCACGCTCCTTTTCGACCAGATCATAGGCGGCGTTGATGGCGGCCATTTTTTCATTGGCGACATCGACGAATTCCTGGGGCATGCCCTTGGCGATCAGGGTATCGGGATGGTTTTCGCGGATCAGGGTGCGATAGGTCTTTTTGACCTCGGCGTCGCTGGCGTCGCGGCCCAGGCCCAGCACCTGATAAGGGTCCGAGCGCTCCTCGCCACGGCCCCCCATATGAATGGACTTGAGGCGTTCGAACTGGGTTGCGGTGAAGCCGAAGATCAACGCCGTCTTGCGCAGCAGCTTCAATTCCTCGGGATGCAGAACCCCGTCGGCGCGTGCGATAAGGAACAAGGCGCCGATGAGTTCTTCCAGCACCATGGGTTCACGGGCAAACAGCATGGCAATCTGTTCGGCATAGGGCTCGAACCCGCTGGCGTCTTCTTTGGCCTCGTCGAACAGTCGCCCGACATTTTTCATCTCGTCGGGCGGAATGTTGAACAGGGTCTTGAAGGCATCGACTTCGTCGCGGGTGACATGCCCGTCGGCCTTGGCCATCTTGGCCGACAGCACAATGATGGCGGTGGTGAAGGCGACCTGCTGGGCGGCATTGTCGCCGATAAGGACATCGCCCCCGTCGCCCTTCATTTTGTCATAGGCATGCCCCGCGACCGCGCCCACGAGGGCGCCGAACGGCCCGCCCATGGCGAACCCGCCGATACCGCCGATAACCTTGCCCCAAATGCTCATGTTTTACCCCAAATGCTCATGTCTAGTTCTCCAGCAAGCCGACGCGCCCGGCCATCGGCAGTTTCAGGGCGAGATCCTTCGCATCGATGCCGAACGTCAGGCCGAAAAGATTGACTTCCAGGCCCTCCTCGATCCCGGCAAGGACGCCCAGAAGCCCGTACAACGACACCTGATACCCGGTGCGGCTGGGCGAAGCAGCGAAAATGCTCCCGTTTGTCAAAAAATCCTTGCCGATAGCGGTCGGCGGCAGGTCCAGTTTCAGTTCCGGGACCTGGCGCCCGATATAGGCGGTGAAGGTGTTGGAATTGGGACCGGGCCAAAGCACATAGTCGTCGGCATACGGGTAGATGCGCGCGGCGGCGTCGATGCGCCGGATCACGTCATCAACGCCCTGGCCGCGCAGATCGACAATGATTTTCGGTTCCGACCCGAACCAGCGCCGGTCGGGAACGGACTCGGAAATCACCAGCGCCGACCCTCCGCCGCCGTGAAAAACCCGCCAGCCGACGACCTGGTAAACGGTGTAGGTATCCGCATCGGTCGGCTTGGTGGCGATCCAGGTGTGCACGCCGAACCAGCCGCGCCACGAAAAGGCGCGCGCGACATAGACCTGCACCACGGCCTCGGCGGTCAGCGCCGGGTCCGGCGCGATGCCTGCGGATTCGCGGTTTGCCGTGCGCCAGTCAGCCATCACGGAATGCTTTCCAGAAGAAAAAGAAACAAGCGCCCCCACCAACACCATCGCGAGTGGAATCACCAGCCATAATCGCTTTTTTCGCTTGGGACGTGCCATGGGCAAACAATAATTGGCAAGCCGGGACTTGGCAAAACAAAGGCGCGTGAATAAAAAAAAACATCGGGGTTTACGTGGCCGCAAAATCTTCTAAAGATATCGGCCGATCATGACGGACACTGTAGACACCATCGTTGTCGGCGCCGGCGTCGTCGGCCTGGCCATCGCCCGCGCGATGGCCCTGGCCGGTGACGAAGTCGTCGTCCTGGAAGCCGAAGACGCCATCGGCACCGGCATCAGCGCACGCAATTCGGAAGTCATCCACGCCGGCATCTATTACCCCGCCGGAAGCCTCAAGGCGCAATTATGCCGCCCCGGCCGCGACGCGCTCTATGCCTTTTGCGAATCCCACGGCATTGCCCATCGCCGCATCGGCAAGCTGATTGTCGCCACCCAGGAAGACGAACTGGACGCGCTCGACGACATCAAGGCCAAGGCCGAGGCCAATGGGGTCGACGACCTGCAACCGCTCGACGGCGACCAGGTGCGCGCACTGGAGCCGGCGGCAAAATGCGCCGGCGCTTTGCTGTCGCCGTCCACGGGCATCGTTGATACGCACGCCTACATGCTGGCCCTGCAGGGCGACGCCGAAAGCTTTGGTGCCGTGATAGCACTTTCCAGTCCGCTGGACGGCGGCTGTATTTCCAGCGACGGCATCACCATCCGCGTCGGCGGGGCCGAGCCGATGACGTTGAAATGCCGGCGCCTGATCAATTCGGCGGGCCTCGGCGCGCAGGGCGTCGCCGCCGCCATCGAAGGCATCGATGCCATCCCGCCGCTGTATTACACCAAGGGCAACTATTTCACCCTGAGCGGCAAAAGCCCGTTCCAGAAAATGATCTATCCGGTTCCGGTGCAGGCCGGGCTGGGCACCCATTCCACCCTGGACCTGGCCGGGCAGACTAAATTCGGCCCCGACGTGCAGTGGGTCGACAGCCCCGATTATGTCGTCGACCCCAACCGGGCCGAGCTTTTTTACCGCGCCATCCGCCGCTATTGGCCGGACTTGCCGGACGGCGCCCTGCAACCCGGGTATGTCGGCATCCGCCCGAAACTGGTGCCCGAAGGCGCGCCCCGGGGGGATTGGGATATCCGCGGCCCCCAACACCACGGCATGGACGGCGTGGTCAATCTGTTCGGCATTGAATCGCCGGGCCTGACGTCGTCGCTGGCGATTGCCGATTACGTCGCCGGGTTGCTGGAGTAAACGCGAATGCCCGCTAGGACTCCTTGGCGGCGACGGTTTTGCGGAACGCCAGCAGTTCGTCTTTCATCGCGTCCCGTTCCTTCTCGCTGATCTGGAGTTCGATGCCGATGCCCTGGGCGAATTCGCGCGCCACCCGGGCCGGGAAATTACCAACGCCTTCCATGTGAAGTTCGACGAAAGCGCTGTTGCCGAACAACCCGTCGACAATCAGCCCGGCGCCGCCGGCCGAGATATCGGTGACGGCGGCGTCCCGTTCCAGGCCGTCTTCGCCCCGGATGGTCGCCCGGTAACTGCCCGGCACCGCAACGCGCGGGTAACGCCGCGTGTCGTCTGAGTTCCCATCCGTCATCATTCGTCTCCTAATACCAAAGAACGATGATAATGACCCATAAAGATCGCTCTTTGGTATTATTCTCGAACCGGCTCTCCAGTAACGCGCGCGAACCGTTCCCGGTAGGCGGGCCAGGCTTGCGCGTTGATCAGGCGAGGCGGGCGATAGCCGTTGAGCAGGGTCACCCATTGCTCCGCCGCCCACGACGCCATGTTGTGGGTGCTGTCATCGGTGATGCCGGCGACATGGGGGCTGACGATGACGTTGTCCAGGGCCAGCAACGGATGCTCGGCGGGCGGCGGTTCCGGATGGAACACATCGAGCCCGGCGCCCGCGATCAGGCCTTCGGTCAGCACCCCCGCCAGGGCCGCCTCGTCATGGATACCGCCCCGCGCCGTGGTGATGAAAAACGCCGACGGTTTCATCATCCGGTATTGCCGATCCCCGATCATGGCGGAGGTTTCATCGGTCCGCGGACAATTGACCGAGACGAAATCCGATTGGCTGAAAATGTCGTCAAAACCGACAGACTGCGCACCGCGTTCGCGGAAATCGTCCTCGGTGATGTAGGGATCGTAGGCCAACACCTTCATATTGAACATTTGCGCGGCCAGCGCCGACACCCGGCGCCCGACATTGCCGAGACCGATGATGCCCAGCGTGCGCCCGGTCAATTCGCGGCCCTGGAAATCATCCCGCCCCCACCCGTCGGGGCCCTGGCGCATGCGCCGGTCGCCCTGGATGATCCGTTTCGACAACACCAGCATCATGCCGAGCACATGCTGGGCCACCGATTCCGCATTGGCGCCGGCCTGGTTGACGAGCAAAATCCCGGCCTCCGTGCAGGCCTCCACATCGACGGTGTCGTAGCCCGTGCCGGGGACGGAAAGCGCCAGCAAATCCGGGCAACGCTCAATCAGTGCGCGACCGGGCAGGAACGGCGCCCGGGTCTCGAAGGCGGGAAGCAGCTGTATTCCGTGTGCGCGCTCAACCACCGCCCAGTTATCGTCTTCGGGGCTGTCGTAGGTCAGTTTGCGCAAAGTGATGCCCGCCTCACCCTGCAACATTGTCTCGGCCACTGGGGCCGACCATTTCTCGAAATAGACCAGATTTTTTGTTTTTGTCGTCATGAATGACCTTACCCGTTGATGCCTGTCAAAATTTCCGTTCGGACTATAGCCCAAAATGAGGCGGCGGCGAGAGGCCAAGTTATACCCGGTTTCGGATACGCACTTTTGTGCTTTTCAGGACGCGAGAGCCTGTGCGGGATCGACAAAATTATACCCAAGGTCCTCGGCGACGGCTTGGTAGGTCACATGGCCGGAATGAACGTTCAGGCCTTCCAGCAAATAGACGTTGTCGGCCAAGGCCCGCTTATAGCCCTTGTCGGCGAGGTCGAGGATGAAGGGCAGAGAGACGTTGTTCAGCGCGTAGGTTGATGTCCGGGGCACGGCGCCCGGCATGTTGGCGACACAGTAATGCACGACGTCATCGACG
>JAESSX010000294.1 GCA_016763915.1 Rhodospirillales bacterium | reverse complement strand
GGCATCGCCATCGCCGTGGCGGCGGCGGGCATCATCGTCGGCGCCGTCGGCTCCACCGGACTGAACAACGCCCTGGTCGGCGTGATCGAGGCCATATCCGGCGGTAACGTATACATCCTTCTGATTTTAACTGCGGTCCTCAGCCTAATTCTCGGCATGGGCCTGCCGACGACGGCCAATTACCTGGTCGTGGCGTCCCTGTTGGCCGGTGTGCTGGTCGAACTGGGAACGGCGTCCGGGCTGGTGTTGCCGCTGATTGCGGTGCACTTGTTCGTGTTCTACTTCGGCATCCTCGCCGACGACACGCCGCCCGTGTGCCTGGCGGCGTTTGCCGCCGCCGCCATCTCCCGGGCCGATCCCATCAAGACCGGGATTCAGGGCTTTTATTATGATATCCGCACGGCGATTCTGCCGTTCATCTTCATCTTCAATCCAGAATTGCTGCTGGTCGGGGTCGATAGCGTTTTTCACGGGTTGGTGATCTTCGCGGTGACGCTGTTGGCAATGTTCAGTTTTTCATCGCTGACCCAGCAATACATCATCATCAAGACCACGATTGTCGAAAGCATCCTTCTGGCAGCCATCATCGTGTGCCTGTTCAGGCCCGATTTCGTCATGAACCAGTTTGTTCCGAAGTACGCCACGTTCGATACGGCGAAATTCGTGGCCGGGGAAGTGTCGGGAACGCCGGGCTATTCGGTCCGGTTCAAATTGACGCGGTCCACCGAATACGGCGACCGGTTCAAGCTCTACCGGGTGTTCACGCCTAATATTAAGGACACCAGCCCCGAAGCCCGTTATGGGATCAGCATGGCGCCGGTCGGCGACGGCCGCTTCGAGGTCACCAACTTGACGCCCAAGGGTTTGGCGGACGAGGTCGGGATTGAGATCGGCGATTACCTGACCGAGTTTGACGAGGAACGGGTCGGCCAGCCGCCCAAGGAACTGATCTATCCCGTCGGGTTGGTTTTGATCGGTATCGTCCTTGGTTTGCAACTGATTCGCCGCCGCCGGGAACAGCCTGTTTCCTCCGTTGCGGGCGGCATCGGATAGAGAAGGCGGCGCCATGTATCATGATATCCTGCTAACCGTTGACCTCAATGACGAGGCCTCGTGGACCAAGGCGTTGCCGGCGGCCGTTGAACAGGCCAAGGCCTTCGGGGGAACCCTGCACGTGGCAAGTGTTGTTCCGGATTTCGGGATGCCGGTGGTCGGAGGTTTTTTCCCCGATGATTTCGAGGACAAGGCGTTGGCCGATGTTGAGGAAAAGCTGAAGGCCTTCTGTTCGGAAAACGTTCCCGAAGGCGCCAAGGTTGAACAGGTTGTCCGGTACGGCAAAATCTACAAAGAAATTCTCGAGATTGCCAAAAACATTTCCGCCGATCTGATCATCATCGGATCGACCAAGCCGGAATTTACGGATTACCTGTTGGGCCCCAACGCCGCACGGGTGGTGCGCCACGCAAACTGCTCGGTGCTGGTGGTTCGGGAATAGGGCTTCGCCAACGCCGGCCCGCGTCCTCGGCGTTGGTCCGGAAAACGGCTTGCAAAAAAAACGCCGCCGGTTCGAGCCCGGCGGCGTTTTTCAAAGCGAAATCGCGAGACGGCGCTATTTCAGCGTCTTCAGATAGGCGATGACGTCGGCGCGCTGCTTTTCTTTCTTGAGGCCGTTGAAGCTCATCTTGGTTCTCTTGATGAATTTCCGCGGTTTTTTCAGGAACTTGTCCAGGGTGGCGTCGTCCCAGGTCAGGCCACTGTCTTTCATGGCCGCTGAAAATTTATACCCTTTGGCGGTACCGGCTTTGCGCCCGGCGACACCGAACATGGACGGGCCGACTTTCTTTTTACCGGCTTTGACGCTGTGGCAGGCCTTACACTTTTTGAAAACCTTTTTACCCTTGGCGGCATCGCCGGCGGCCATCGCGGTGCCGCTGGTCAGAGCCATAACCGAAGCCAACGCAACGGCGAAGAATTTTGCTTTGTTCATGGGGGAGCCTCTAGATAGTGGACAATTAATTTTCGAATTAAATTCTGGGCTTCTATATATGGGGTTGACCCCCGCCTTGCAACCGTTACCGAAGCCCGAGAGGGACAATCCAACCGGATGATTACCATCCGGAATCTAATCACAGTATGGTGTGATATTAATCACTTCAAACAATTCATGTGTTATCCTAATATTACGGGAAACGGTGTTTGACGCTTATACGTGCATTGCGTCGTTGCCTGAGGAAACCGCGGGAGAGTATCGGTTGATGACCGAAAACAAACTAACCAAGGAAGATGTCGCCAGGCTTTTGTCGAACCCGTCTGCCGACACCCGTGCCGAAACCGCGGCCAAGGTTGCCGGTGGTTTCGAAGTCGGCGCCCTGAGCGACGCCGAACGTCAACTGGCAGAGGAAATTTTCCGTGTCATGGTCAAGGACGCCGAGGTTCGCGTTCGTGAGGCATTGGCGCAGAATCTGAAGGAAAATCCGGATATTCCCCACGACGTTGCGATCAGTCTGGCCGAGGACGTGGAACAGGTGGCTCTGCCGGTGTTGCTGCTATCGGATGTCCTGACCGATGATGATCTGATTGCCATCATCTCCAGTCAGTCCCCGGAGAAGCAGGTCGCCATCGCCAGTCGGCCCTCTGTGTCGGAAAATGTTTCCGACGCCCTGGTTGAAACCGGCAACGAAGAAGCCGTTACCAGCCTGGTATCCAACGAAGGGGCTGAAATCTCGGAACGCTCCTTGCTGAAGGTCGTTGATGATCTCGGCGACCGGGAAAGCATCCAGGACGCCATGGTGCATCGTGGCAAACTTCCCGTGTCCGTATCCGAGCGTCTGGTGACCATGGTTTCGGAAAAATTCGCCGCCGATCTGATCGGGCGCAACGACCTTCCGGATAATGCTGTCACCGACCTGATCCTTCAAACGCGGGAACGCGCCGTGATTTCGCTGTCCACGGATTCCGAAGAAGGCGACGTCGAACGTCTGGTCAATCAACTGCATAAAAACGGGCGGTTGGTGCCTTCCATCATTCTGCGCGGGTTGTGCATGGGCGATATGACGTTTTTCGAGGCGGCGATGGCGGAACTGGCCGGAGTGTCCTTGATGAACGCGCGAACGCTTATTCACGATTCCGGAACGTTGGGACTTAGAACCATTTGCCGCCAGGCCAACATTCCGTTGCCGCAACTCATCGCCGTACGCGCCGCCATCGACGTGTCGCGGGAAATGGAATACGACGGCCGGGAACACGACCGGGAACGCTATTCGCGGCGCATGATCGAGAGGATCATGACGCAATATGATGACCTGGGCGTCGAATTCGAATCGACGGACCTGAATTACCTGCTGACCAAGATGAGCCAGTTGCCCAGCGATATCCTCGAAGGCGCCGACGCGGCCTGAGGCGCTTCCCGGCGACGGCTTGTTTACGGCTGGTTGAGTTCCCGCCAGATCGCGTAATTTTCCCGAAAAGCGCTCAGGGACTGCCAAACCCGCTTGAAATTACGATCAGCCTTGGCTTCCTCCTTGACGACTTCGGTCCAGGCGGTTTCCAGGGCATCCAGAATTTCCACCAGCCACCGGCGGATGGCCACGCCTTCGGCTTGCAGCGTCTTCAGGGCCTTGAACTGGGCGGCAGCACCCTCCGCCAGGCCGAACCGGATGTTGTCGCCGCAGACGGCCTCGATCTGGGCCTTCGCCGACGGTGCTAAAGCGTTCCATTTTTTCAGGTTGACCATCAGTTCGAACAGTGTCGAGGGCTGATGCCAGCCGGGGAAATAATAGTTTTTGATCATCCGGTGCAGGCCCAGCTTGAGATCGATAGCGGGCATGGAAAATTCGGCGGCGTCGATCTCGCCGGATTCGAAGGCCATGTAAATGTCGCCGGAGGTCAATTGTGATGTCACTACGCCCAGTTTCCGCACGACCTTGGCGCCAAGGCCGAAAAAGCGCATTTTCAGCCCCTTCAGGTCCTCCACGGTGCGGATGCGGTTGCGGAACCAGCCCGCCGCTTCCGGTGCGACGATGCCGCAGAAGATGCTGTGGATGCCGTTGGCGTTGTAGATCTTGCTGAACAGGTCCTGGCCGCCGCCGAAATAGACCCAGGCCAGAAACTCCTGGGCCGACGGGCCGAAGGGAATGGCGGAAAACAATCGCAGAGCCGGAACCTTGTTGCCCCAGAACCCGGGCGAGGAAAATGCCGCGTCGATAACCCCGGCCCGAACGGCATCGAACATTTCCAGCGGCGGCACCAAAGCACCGGGTTCGAAAAACTTGATTTCCAGCAGTCCATCGGACACCCGCCAGATATCCCGTTCCAGCTTCTTTGCAAGGGTTCCCAGTTGCGGCAGGCTGCTGGGATAGGCGCTGCCCATTTTCCAGTGAACGGTTGTCGGCCCGGTGATCGGCGAGGGGGATGCCAGGGGTTTGAGGGTTTCGGCCTTGGCTGGAATTTCCTTAACGCCGGCGTTTAAGGGCGGGGTCTCGGCGGCAGGAGGGCTGGGCTCTGTTTTAGCTACGGCTTTTTCAGGGGCCGTCCCGGCCGCATCCTTTTCGGCGGATTTCTCGCTGTCCACGTCCTTGTTCCCGGGGGCGGCAACCGGGGCGTCATCCTTGGTCTTTTTAAGAGGGGCGAAAGCGGCCCCGGGGGACCTGTCGGAGCGCGGCGCCTTGGCGGCAGTCGCCTCGGGCGCGAGGGATTTCCGGTCGGCCTGGTTGAGCCGAGGCGCCACGACCGTGGCGCCGACAACGACGCCGATGACAAGGCCGATAACAATGCCGATGATAGCGTTGCGCAACACATCCCCCTTGGCATTCCGGCTTATTCCCGGAGACCGGTTTTCAAACGAACGCCTAGGGTGATTTCCGCAGAGGCCTCAGTCAAGTGGCTTGTTGGTGCCCCGGGAGGTCGAAAAAGACCGGCGGGCCGGAATCCGCCGGTTTTTAGAAAATGGTCGGGGCGAGAGGATTCGAACCTCCGACCCCCTCGTCCCGAACGAGGTGCGCTACCAGACTGCGCCACGCCCCGACAAAGCGTGCAAATATTCGGCGGGGAAACCCGGGCCTTGCAAAGCCTCGAGCCCCCTCTGCGGAGGCGGTTATAGCGCCAAGCCGCAGGATGGGCAAGAACCGCTCTAGTACGCCCGGTTTATGCAGAAATCGATCAGTTCGTTGAAGGCCTTCTTGTGCGGCCCTTCGGCGAAGATGCCGAGCGCGTCGTGGGCGATGGCGCCGTAATGGCGGGCGCGTTCGACGGAATCTTCCAGCGCCTGGTGTTTTTCCATCAGGTGGATGGCGTGTTCCAGATCGCCTTCGTGCTGGTCCAGGTCTTCCAGGGTGCGCCGCCAGAACGCGCGGTCGTCGTCGTTGCCGCGCCGGAACGCCAAAATCACCGGCAGGCTGATCTTGCCTTCCTTGAAATCGTCGCCGACGGTTTTCCCCAGGGTTGCCTGTTTGGCGGAATAATCCAGCACATCGTCGATCAGCTGAAAGGCGATCCCTAAATTCATGCCGAAGGTCTCCAGCGCCTCTTCCTCCACCGGCGGGCGTTCGGCGACGACGGCGCCGATGTGGCACGCGGCGGCGAACAATTGCGCGGTTTTCGCACGGATCACGTCAAGATACGTGGCTTCCCCGGTATTGGTGTCGTTGGTGGTGATCAACTGCAGGACTTCGCCTTCGGCAATCACCGCCGACGCACCGGACAGGATATCCAGCACCCGGAGCGATCCGTCGGCGACCATAAACTGGAACGACCGGCTGAACAGGTAATCACCGACCAGGACGCTGGCCTTGTTGCCCCACACCGCGTTGGCCGACGCCAGGCCCCGGCGCAGTTCGCTTTCATCAACCACGTCATCGTGCAGAAGGGTCGCCGTATGAATGAATTCGACCGCCGCGGCGAGCGCCAGATGGCGGGTTCCGGTGTAGCCGCACATGCGCGCAGCCGCCAGCGTCAGCATCGGCCTGAGCCGCTTACCGCCGGCGGCGATGATGTGCCCGGCCAGTTGCGGAATCATTTCGACCGGACTGTCCATGTGTTGGACGATCAGGCCGTTGACCGCTTTCAGGTCATCGGCGACAAGCTCGTTCAGGCCGTCGAGCGACGGTTTCTGATCACGGTTGCCATCCAGACTGACGACAATACCCACGGAAATCCTCCTTGGTTGCTTGACGCTTTCGCCCTTGGGGTTGAGCATAGGGCCCGTATCTTAGGTGAAACATAGAAACGCGGTTGCTTAAGAGCAAGGCCGTAGAAACGAAAACCCCCGGGAGTTCCGCCGATGGAAGAACTGGTGCGCACCAACGATGCGGTATTTTTGTCCTGGCTGACCGCCCGCATGGCCGGGCAAGACATCGATGCCGTCGTGCTGGACACCCATACCAGCGTCATGGAAGGCAGTATCTCGGCCATTCCGCGCCGGGTCATGGTGACGGCCCAGGATTTGTGGCGGGCCAAAAAAATCCTCGCCGAGGCCGAGGAAATCCAGGCCGGGGACGGTGGCGGCGGGTGCGTTGGCTGACACCACCCGCGATATGATCCTGGGCGGGAGGGTGACGATCTTCCAGCCGGTCACGGGATACCGCGCCGCCATTGATCCAATGCTGCTGGCCGCCGCCGTGCCGGCGCACCTGGGCGAGACGGTTTTGGACGTGGGCTCCGGCAGTGGCGCGGCGTCGCTGGCGCTGGCGGCGCGTTGCGACGGGGTTTTCGTAACCGGGCTGGAGATGCAAGGCCCCCTGGTTACGTTGGCCGGCGATAGCGCGCGGGAAAACGGCTTGCAAGACCGCGTCCGCTTTCTGGAAGGCGATCTGCTTGAGCCCCCGGCGGAACTGAAAGCGGGCGGCTTTGATCACGTCATCGCCAACCCGCCCTATATGGCGGCGGGACTGGGCAACCCGCCCCCGGACGCTTCGCGGCGGGCGGCGACGGTGGAAGGCGACGCAGCGCTCGCCGACTGGCTTGTTTTTTTGCTGTCGCGGGTGCGCGGCGGCGGCACCGTCACCGTCATTCACCGCCATGACCGCACCGGTGAAGTCACCGCCGGTCTGGAAGCCAGCGGCGCCGGCGGCATCGTCGTTTTCCCGCTGTGGGCGCGGGCCGAAACAGAGGCGAAAAGGGTCATCGTCCAGGCCCGAAAGGGCGGACCCTGCGAAATGCGAACGGCCGACGGCCTGGTTCTGCACGAGGCCGCCGACGCCTTCACCGCCGCCGCCGACGAAATCCTGCGCGGCGGTCAGGCGCTTTCGTTGTAACCGTCTATTCC
>JAESSX010000293.1 GCA_016763915.1 Rhodospirillales bacterium | reverse complement strand
TGCCAAACCTTATGGTTACGGTTCCGACGAATACACCAATCTGGAGCTTTATCTGGCTTGGCGTTCCCGTGGCCTTAAAGTCGAGACGCCCGCCGTCCGTATGTAATCGGATTGGGCGAATGCAATTGGGGGGGTGCGGCGGGCCGCATCCCCCATTTCTTTGGAGAGACTCGAAAATAAAATGTTATTGGACCGTCGACAGTTCTTACAAATCGCCGCTGCTACCGCCGCCATTACAGGCGCCTCCGGAGGGCTCCTGCCCGGCGCGCTAGCCCGTCAGAAAATCACCCAGAAAGAGCTTCTGAATTTTGATTCAGTCGGCCAGGTGACATTGCTCAATTTCACCGATTGCCACGCGCAACTGGTGCCGTTGTATTTTCGCGAGCCGTCCACCAACATCGGAGTCGGCGAAGTACATGGACTGCCGCCGCATCTGACCGGCAAGGAACTGTTGAAGCGCTTCGGGCTCCAGGCGGGAACATCCAGGGCGTATGCCTTTTCCAGCGACGATTATGTCAATCTGGCGAATACATACGGGCGTATCGGCGGAATGGACCGCATGGCGACGCTGGTCAAGTCGATCCGCGCCGAGAGGCCCAACAACACCCTGTTGCTCGACGGCGGCGATACCTGGCAGGGGTCCTATACCTCGCTGAAAACCACCGGCAAGGACATGGTCGACGTGATGAACGTTTTGGGCGTCGATGTCATGACCGCCCATTGGGAATTCACCTATGGCGCCAAGCGCGTGAAGGAACTGATCGGGGAATTGAATTTCCCGTTCCTGGCCGGCAACGTGCGCGATACGGAATGGGAAGAAGAGGTCTTCCCGCACACATCCATGTTCGAGCGCGGCGGCGTCAAGATCGCCGTGATCGGTCAGGCCTTCCCCTATACGCCGGTGGCCAATCCCCGGTATATGATTCCCGACTGGTCGTTCGGCATTCGCGAGAAAGCCGTGCGCAAACGGGTCGCCGCCGCGCGCAAGGCCGGCGCTCAACTGGTGGTGCTTCTCAGCCACAACGGTTTCGACGTGGACCGCAAGCTGGCGTCGCGCGTCGACGGCATTGACGTGATCCTGACCGGGCACACCCATGATGCCATTCCCGACGTGATCAAGGTCAATAACACGTTGTTGGTGGCCTCCGGGTCGCACGGCAAGTTCCTGGCCCGCCTTGACCTGGACGTCAAGGGCGGCCGCGTCACCGACTACCGGTTCAAGCTGATTCCGATCCTGTCCGACGTCATCCAGCCGGATCCGGAAATGGCGGCGCTGATCAAGAAAGTCCGCGCCCCCCACGAGAAGGAAATCAGCCGCGTTGTCGGCCGCACGGACAGCCTTTTGTACCGGCGCGGCAGTTTCAACGGCACCTTCGATGACATGATCTGTAACGCATTGATGGAAGAACGCGATGCCGAAATCGCCTTGTCCCCCGGTTTCCGGTGGGGCGGCAGCCTGATTCCCGGTCAGGACATCACCGTCGAGGATATCTTCAACCAGACCGCCATTACCTATCCGAACGCCTATCGTTCGGAGTTCACGGGCGCCTTTTTGAAGGTCATTCTCGAGGATGTGGCCGACAACCTGTTCAATACCGATCCTTATTACCAGCAGGGCGGCGACATGGTCCGGGTCGGCGGCATGGGCTACACCATCAATACCAACAAACCCATGGGGCAGCGCATTTCCGACATGACGCTGCTCAAGACCGGCAAGGCCATCGAGGCGGAGAAAAACTATGTCGTTTCCGGCTGGGCTTCGGTCAACGAGGGCACCAAGGGGCCGCCGGTCTATGACGTGGTCACCAAATATGTTGAGAAAAAGAAGGTGATCAATATTCCGCCCAACCAAAATATCCTTATTAAAAACGGCTGATCAGCTCCAGCGAACCCCCGATAATTTTTCCCGCGGGGTTCGCCGTCCGGGCTCTCGAAAATGTGATGTGCTTTGAAGGGCTTCTGA
Source organism: Rhodospirillales bacterium (assembly GCA_016763915.1). Next base: position 1,908 of record JAESSX010000293.1, on the reverse strand, counting down.
AAATAATATAGAGGCCATTCAATAAAGGGAAACGGTTCATGGGTGGGTTCGAGATATCATATATCGGCGCCATGGTGGCGGGAGTTTTGAGCTTCCTGTCGCCTTGCGTGTTGCCTTTGGTGCCGCCGTACCTGTGTTACATGGGCGGCGTGTCGCTGGAACAGATGACCGACGACAGCGAAGAGCTGCCGCCCGGCGTCATGCGCGCCGTATTGTTTTCGTCCGTGGCCTTCATTTTAGGCTTTACCACCGTGTTCGTCGCCCTCGGCGCGACGGCGTCAACGGTCGGCCAATGGGTGGCCGATTACATGGATGTGCTGTCCCAGATCGCCGGCGGGATCATCATCATCCTGGGGCTGCATTTCATGGGCGTTTTACGCATCCCCTTTCTATACCGGGAAGCCCGTTTTCAGGCCACATCCCGCCCCGCGGGGCTGATCGGCCCTTATATCATCGGCCTGGCGTTCGCCTTCGGCTGGACGCCCTGCGTGGGGCCGGTTCTGGCCGCCATTCTCATGGTCGCCGGCAGCGAGAGCTCCGTAACCTACGGCATGGGGCTGCTGGCGGTCTATTCCGCGGGGCTGGGGATTCCGTTTTTCCTGGCCGCCGTGGCGATGAAACCGTTCATGAGTTTCATGACCCGGTTCCGCAAACACCTGCATACGGTGGAACGGGTGATCGGCGCGCTTCTGGTGCTGACCGGCATCCTGTTCCTGACCGGTTCCATGGCCGACATGTCCTATTGGCTTCTGGAAACCTTCCCCAGCCTGGGAACCTCCGGGTAAAGCCTTAAACGGTATCAGCCGAAGCGCAGAAACAGCATCCGGTTCGATAAACTTAAACCCCGGAGGATGCTGATCAGGTTAGGCGCCGCCTTGTTGGCGATAGCGACCCATATCCGCGTCAGGGAATACAGGCTGTCTTCCATCAGGCGCTTGAATTCGGGGTCCTGGGCTAGCGCCTTGGGGGTATTGTCGAGGCATTGTTCGTACCAATAGGCGGTGATGGCGGTAATCTGGCGCAATTGATCGACCTGTTCGACGACGTCGAAGTCCGGCGGGGTATAGCGGAATTTGTACAGTTTTTTGAAGGCGGCGTTGGCGGCGTCAACATAATCGGAATAAATAACGACGCCATTGCGGCGGCGAAGGTCCGACAGCGTTTTGCGAATCGGCTCCAGGGCTTTTGTCGCCGCCTTGGCATCGTTTTCGATGGCGGCCTGCAACCCCAGGGCGACCATTTCGTCGATCGACTCAAGGGTCTTTTTCCAGGCCGGGTCGGCGGAATACACATCCGGCGGCGTGACGCCGAAACGCTTGACGATGGCGGTCCAGCGATCGGCCATTTCCTCCAGTTCAATGGAGGCGACCTGGACATTGTCGGCGCGCAGCAGGAAAAACGCCTCGCGGTAAAACCCGTACGCGGCGGCGACATCCTCGTTGAAATCGTGCACAGGCGCGCTGCGGGCGGCGGGAGCGGAGGCCAGGGCAAAGGTTAAAATCGTACAGACAATCAATAATTTACGCATGAACGAACAGACCATTCCTTAACAGTTCAGAAAATAAAACCAGGACGCATTAATATTAAACCAGAAGGCATTTATATTATATCTTCTGCGCTATTTATTTTATTATATTTTCAACACGCGGATTTAACGATTTTTTTTGATGAGGCAGGGACGTGATTACAAGGCGACGATTTAACCATCTGGCTGCGACGGGTTTTCTCGGTGGGACATTAGGCCTATCGTCCGGGGGGCCTGTGCTGGCTGCGCCGCCGAAGCCTTATACCTCCCAATTCACGCCGCCGGGCCTGCACTCGCAGCCCTGGTTCCTGAACAGCTTTCTGGACCTGAAGGACGACCTGGAATCGGCCACCAACGCGGGCCGGCGATTCGCCGTTTTGTGG
>JAESSX010000292.1 GCA_016763915.1 Rhodospirillales bacterium | reverse complement strand
TTCGGATCTGATCGATTTTTCCGCCGCCTTGTCCGGCGCCAACCTGCGCGGCGCCGGCACCGCTTTCCAAACCGGCGCCGACAGCGCGACACTGGACGCCGATACCGGGCTTTTCGTCGACACCACGGTCGAAGCCACCCTGGGCATTTCCGCCGCACTGACCCACGCCCAATCCCTGACCGGCGCAGCCAACGGAGACATCTTTTATCTGGTGCTCAGCAACGATACCGATTCCGCCCTTTATCGCATTTCCGAAACCGACAACGACGGCGTGTTCGATACGGCGGAACTGGTGACCAATCTGACGGGCATGAATACCGCCGACATTACGGCCATGGACGGCACGTCCTTTACCGATTTCGCTTAAAAAACGCTTCGCCGGGAATCCTCGCAAGGGACGCCCCTTAAATAGCTGTTAGTGCAATGTTTTTTCCGGACGCCTGTGCTATGCTCCGGTCATTAGGGACATAGAACGCCATGAAAGAGCTTTTCGCCCGCCTTAGATCGCGGCCAATGGTCTTCGCCGAGATGACCGCCGCTTCCCTGCTCGTCAGCATTCTCGGGCTGGCCTCGTCCCTGTTCGTCATCCAGGTCCTGAACCGTTACGTCGCCCACGGTGTGGACGCGACGCTGACGACACTGGCCATCGGCACGGTCATCGCCATATGTCTCGAATTCGGATTTCGCCAGGTCCGCTTGCGGCTGGCGGCCTTCATCAACGCGCCCTTCGACAAGGGGTTGACCAATTCTTCCTTCGCCGTGCTGACCGGAGCCAAATCGACCGCCGTCAATTCGCTGACGCCGGGCCTTCGCCAGCAGATCATGTCCGGCCCCGATACCATTCAAAACGCCTATTCCTCGCCCAACGTGGCGGCCATTTTCGACGTTCCATTCGCCCTCATTTTCGTCGCCGTGCTGTTCCTGTTGAGCCCGCCGCTGGCGATCATCGTGCTGATTTTTCTGATTCTGGTTTTTCTCGCGGCGATGTTGACGCTGTCGTCGCTGCGTCTGCCGACCCGGGACATGACCATAACCGGCGGCCGGCGCAATGCCCTGATCGGCGCCGCCATCAGCGCCGCCGACACGGTCCGCGCCTTCAACGCGCAACCGTTCATCCGAAAACAGTGGCGCCGGGAATCCGGATCGTTCCAGGGCCTGATCCGCACCATTACCTCCCGCCTGGGACTGGTGCAGTCCATCAGCGTCGGCGCCCAGGCCCTGATGAGCGTTTCCGTCATTACCCTCGGCGCCGTGCTGGTCGTTCGCGGCCAGTTGGATATCGGCGGCATGATCGGGGCCAATATCCTGGCGTCAAAGGCGTTGGGACCGATTATCAAACTGGCCCAGATGGGGGAATCCTTCGCCAAGGCCCGCCAATCCACTTCGCTGCTTCAGGAGTTCTCGAAAATTCCCATGGAGCGCACCGAAGGCTCCGCGCTCGGCGAGTACGCCGGCAAGCTCGAATTCCAGGATATGGCCTTCATCCACGCCGGCCAGCGGATGCCGTTGTTCGAATCCCTGAGCCTGAAACTGGAGCCCGGCGCCCTGTTGCCCATTTCCGGGGCCAACGGGGCTGGAAAAACCACCATGGCGCGCCTGATCGTCGGTTTGCTGGAACCGACGCGGGGGAAAATCCTGGTCGATGGCGTCGATCTCGGCCAGATCGTTCCCGAATGGTGGCGCCGCCAAATCATCTACCTGCCCCAGGAACCGGGGTTTCTCAACACCACCATCCGTGACAACCTGCAGACCGCCAACCCGGACCTGAACGATGCGGCCTTGAATGACCTGATTCGCACCGCCGGATTGAAATCCTTCATCGACCAAAGCCCCGAAGGCTTCGATACCCGGATCGAAAACAACGGCGCCAACCTGTCGCTCGGCGTTCGGCGCAGGCTCGCCATGGCCCGGGCGCTGGCCACCGACGGCAAACTGGTGATCATCGACGATCCGGCCGAGGGTCTGGATGCGGAAGGAACCAAGATGGTTTCGGAAACCCTGAACGCGCTCTCCAAGCGCGGGCGTACCATCATTGTCTTTTCCCATAACGCGCAGATTCTATCGTCGGCGCCGTACTATTTGGACCTGGATTCCAAACCGGTGCCGAAAATGGTCAACCTGAAGGCCGACGCGGACGCCCCCGCCCCGCTGGCCGCGGTCCCGGCGCCCCCCGTCAAGGAGACCGGCTCATGAGCACGGCGCCGAAACCCACCTCCCCCGAAAATGACGACGGCGAAGGCGAGAGCGAGGGCCCGACGCATTTTTTCTTCGTCCTCTGTGCGCTGCTCGTCGGTGCCTTTTTCACCTGGAGTTATTTCGGCAAGCTGGATGTGGTCAGCTCCGCCGTGGGCGAGGTTATTCCGGTTACCCAAATCAAGCACATCCAGCACCTCGAAGGCGGCATCGTCCGTAAAATTCTGGTGCGCGAAGGCGACACGGTCAAAAAGGGCCAGCCCATGGTCAGCCTGGAACCGGTGTCGTCCGGCGCCGATGTCGAGGAATTGAATGTCCGGATCACCTCGTTGAAGATTGAAATCACGCGGCTTGCCGCCGAAGCCGGCTGGGAGAAGGAACCGGTGTTCCTCCCCGACCTTGTCCGGGACCATCCGATGCAGATCAAGGAAGCCCATGCCTTTTTCAAGACCCGCATGAACCGGATCAAAAACCAGTTGGCCGGCCAACGCGAACAGATCGCCCAACAGGCCCGCAAAATCGACGAAATTTCCGCCCGCCTGAAAAACAACCGCCATCAACTGACCCTGCTTGACGAGCAAATCTCAATTTCCAGTGAACTGTTGAAAGAACGGCTTTCCAACAGGATGCAGCATCTGAACCTGCTGAAGGAATCCGCGCGCCTGAAAGGCCGCATCGGCGAGGACATGGCCGGTCTTAAACGGTCCCAGGCGGCCCGCAAAGGGGCCTTGAACAAACTGGCGACGATCCGCGCCTCCTTCCGCGAAAAAATCCAGGAAGACCTGGAAAAGAAACGCCGCTCCCTGGAGGAATACATCAACCGGCAGAGGAAATACTCGGACTCTCTCGATAGAACCATATTGCGCTCACCCGTCGACGGCGTCGTGAAGACGCTTTTCGTCGCCACCATCGGCGGCGTCGTCTCCCCCGGAGGCACCATCGCCGACGTGGTGCCGGGCGGCGACCGGCTGATTATCGAAGCCCAACTGCCGACCCAGGATATCGGTTACGTCCATACCGGACAGGAGGCGCTGGTGATGCTGGCCTCAAGCGATGCCGTGCGTTTCGGAAACCTGAAAGGCGAGGTCCTCAGCATCAGCCCCGACGCCATCGATAATGCCGATGGCATTCCCTTCTACAAGATCCGCATCTCCACCAAGAAAACCTTTTTTCAACGCGGCAACGTCAAGTACCGGCTTGTGCCGGGCGTTCAGGTCATCGCCTCCATCCGCACCGGACAGCGGTCCGTTCTGGCCTACCTGACGGATCCCTTCCTCGGTTCCTTCCAGACGGCCTTGCGGGAACGGTGATACCCGCCCCCCACGCGGGCATCACTTGACCGAGGTCAAAGCCTGACCCCTATTTTTTCGCTACCCCTAAACCGTCGACAGTTGCTTCTTACGGGTGAGCGAAAATGGTGAAAATTCTGGATGACCTTCGCCAAGACCACCGAAACCTTACCTGGTTATGGGATTTGCTGGGCCGGGAACTCAGTATTTTCAAGGACGGCGGACGCCCCGATTACATCCTGGTCGGAACCATACTGGATTATTGCATCAATTACCCCGACCTCTGCCACCACCCCAAGGAAAACCTGATTTTCGACAAATTGGCGGACCGCGACTCCGGCGTCATCGGGGCGATCGGCGACCTGAAGAAGGAACATGAAAGGCTGACCGCCTTGACCTGGCGGTTTTCCAACGCGCTGAGCAACGTTCTCGAGGACGAACAACTGCCTCGCGAATGGTTTTTGAATGTCGCCAATGATTTTCTCAGTTCATCGCGCAACCACATGCAGTTGGAAGAAGTCCTGTTTTTTCCCGCCGCGCGGAAAAGCCTGACGGCCGAAGACTGGAGCGACCTGGAAACGACGATCGAAAACGTGGAGGACCCCTTGTTCGGCCACGACAAACAGGAAAAATACCAGTCTCTCTTCAAAAATATTATGGATTGGAAAGAAACCCTGGAACCAATGGACGAAGCCGAAACCCGGCAAAAAACATCCAACACTTCCTAATTCCCGTTTTTTTAAAATATTTTCCACTTACCCTGAATCAAGGTGGACGGGGCGGATTTTCCATTAAGTCATCAATAGTTCCGAGGGTGGTCCCTCTTCCCCGGGACCGGGTGGATAAGTCCTTAATTTTTTGAGACAAGCTTCCCTGTTTAACTCGCGGGAACTTCCGGTCCCGCGTTTTTTTTGGGGAAAACGGGCGATCACAGCCCGTCGGGAATTTCCAGTTCGTTCAGCAGGTCGCCGACGTTGGGCACATGGACCCGGCGGCCCGAGAAATGGGCGATATTCCCTTCCTCGAAACTGCGGATTGTGCGGGACAAGGATTCCGGCCGGATGCCGATCATCGCCGCCATGTCCTGGCGTGACACCGGCAGGTCCAGGGTCAAATCGCCATTCTTCCCGACCACG
>JAESSX010000291.1 GCA_016763915.1 Rhodospirillales bacterium | reverse complement strand
CCCCCCACCCGCCGATGGAAATGGGAATGGTCATGATCAGCACGACCAGCGGCATCAAGGTCAGGCAATCGACCAGGGTGACATCCAGGTTCAGCCCGGTGGCGAGAAAGAACACCGCTATCGAAATATTGATATGGGTCAACACACCCCAGAACATAACCCGGGGTAAATGGGTGGCCGACAGGAACACCTTACGCCCGTCAACGCCCAGATTGCCGAGACCGCGTACCAGCCGCCAGCGCATCAGGGTTGCCGGCAGGCGGTCGAGAACCATCAACAGGCCGATCCCGACGGCGGCGCCGAGGGTGATCATGATGATGGCGGGCAGGATCAAATTGACCGATGGGTGGTTCACCTGCGGCGTGAACCAGGGTTGCGTGGCATCGACCAGAATGACCAGGCCGACCACGGTAACGACCCGTTCCAGCAACACGCCGTTGACCGCTTCGCGGATGGAAAGCCCAAGCTTATAGGCCTTGTACATGCGCACCGGATCGCCGCCCACCGACGACGGCAGGGCCTGGCTGAAGAACGCCCCGATCAGGAAAAGCCGGATCGCGTCGGCAATGGTGAAGGGCGCGTCCATGGCCGCCATGACCGAGTGCCAGCGCGGCCGCCGACGCAAACCTGGACCCAGATGACCACCAGCGCGGCCACCAGCATCAACGGGTCGGCTTCGGCGGCCCGCCGGGTGGCGCTGGAAAAAATCAATTCCCCTGGTCAGAAACCAGATCAAAAACCCCGACACCAGAAACTTCAGCGCCAGGGCCAGCCATTTTTTCGACATACGATAATCCGATGAAAATTTAACCGCGCTTTGCGCGGATTTGTAACAGGTCCGCCGCTACCTGTCACGGGCCTGTCACATGGTTAGACGGGGGATCAGACGGGGGATCAGAGGGCCGAGAGATCGACCGACAGCCGCTTGCGGCCCCAGTCGCCGGGCGGGCCTTCGAAGACGCCGGGCACGGGGGTTCCGCACCCCGCGCAGTTACCGGTGTAATTGCCGCCCGTCTCCACCGCCCAGGTGTTGAGCTCGTACCAGTCCCGCCCGATCATTACCTCGCCGCAGTTGTGGCAATAAGTGGCGTCGCCTTCGGGGTCGTGGACGTTGCCGGTATAGGCATGGCGGATTCCGTTCCTGATGGCGATCTTGCGCGCCCTGACAACGGTTTCCAGCGGCGTGTTGGGCTTGTCGGTCATTTTCCAGTCGGGATGAAAGGCGGTAAAATGCAGCGGCACGTCCGGGCCCAGGTTGTCCATCACCCAGTTGGTTAATTCCTCGATCTCGGCCTCCCCGTCGTTCTCGCCGGGAATCAGCAGGGTGGTGATCTCGAACCAGACATCGGTCTCAAATTTGAGGTATTTCAGCGTTTCCAGCACCGGCGCCAGCGAGCCCGTGCACAGATTCTTGTAAAAAGACTCGGTGAACCCCTTGAGGTCGACATTGGCGGCATCCATGTGGCGGAACAACTCGGCCCTGGGCTCCGGCGTGATGTAGCCCGCCGTCACCGCCACCATTTTTATGCCCCGGGCGTGGCAGGCCTCGGCCACGTCGACGGCGTATTCGAGGAAGATCACCGGGTCGTTATAGGTCACGGCGACCGACTTGCAGCCGGTTTTCACCGCCGCCTCGGCGATCGCTTCGGGCGTCGCCTGGGCCTGCAATTTGTCGAACTCGCGGGACTTGGAAATATCCCAATTCTGGCAGAACTTGCAGGTCAGGTTGCAGCCCGCGGTGCCGAAGCTGAGCACCGGGGTGCCGGGCAGAAAATGATTGAGCGGTTTTTTCTCTATCGGATCGACGCAAAACCCGGAAGACCGGCCATACGTGGTGAGCACGACCTTGCCGCCGGCGACGCCGCGCACGAAGCACAAACCCCGCTGGCCTTCGCGCATCTTGCAGAACCGGGGGCAGACATCGCACTGCACCCGGCCGTCGTCGAGGGTGTGCCAGTAACGGGCCGGCACGGCGCCGGCGAAGGTTTCGTCAACCTCAGGTTCGGGCATCGGTTCGTTCATGGCGGGCTCCCATGAGACACAAGGTCTCCGTATTATATAAGGCTCTATAGTTCCCGATACATCACATAAGCATCGACCGGCCCCAGGTCGGCGTGGCGAAAGGCTTGCGCCAGGACGCCGACGGTCTCGAACCCCATCTCCGTCCACAGCCGGACCGCCCCGGCATTGGTGGCGACGACCAGATTGTACTGCATGGCGCTAAATCCGAGCCGCCGGGCCTCAATGAGCGAATGGGCGCACAATTGCCGCCCCACCCCCCGGCGGCGCGCGTCCGCGTGGACCATGTACCCGGCGTTGCACACGTGCGCGCCCAGTCCGGGCTGGTTCGGTTTGAGGTAATAAGTGCCGGCGACGCGGCCCGCCTCGATGCCGACATAGGTGACCTGGGGAATATCCAGCCACAGGGTCCTGGCCTCGTCCTCGGTGGTGTCGGGCGCGTAGGGGTAAGTGTCGCCGTTCTTGACGACGTCGCTAAAAATTTCCCAGATTCCCGGCCAGTCATCGGCGGTGGCGGCGCGAATTTCGTCCAATATGGTCCCCATCCCTCGAGATTTTATCATCGATATAGTCTATATCCTCACCTATATAGTCTATAATTGCCGGCTTCGATTATGAACCATTCGGAGGATCATGAACCAGGATCAAAATTGGGTGCGCGAAACCGCTGTCGCCGGGCAGTTTTATCCCGGCGTCGCCCATCATCTGATTTCCGTCGTACAGGATTTCCTGGACGGCGCCGCCGCGCCCGATGCGGAGAACGTGCCCAAGGCCATCATCGCGCCGCACGCGGGCTATGATTATTCCGGTGCCATCGCCGCCCATGCCTATGCACGCCTCGCGCCCGCGGCGGAGACCATCACGCGGGTGGTGTTGCTCGGCCCGTGTCACAAGGTCGCGGTGCGGGGGCTGGCGCTCAGCAGCGCCGAGGCGTTCCGCACCCCTTTGGGCGATATTCCCCTGGACCGCCGGGCGGTCGACAAAATCCTCGAATTTCCTCAAGCTCAGATCATCGACGTCGCCCACGACATGGAACACAGCCTGGAGGTCCACCTGCCGTTCCTGCAACGGGTTCTGGGTGATTTCTCACTGGTGCCGGTGGCCGTCGGCGAAGCAACCCCGGACGAGGTCGCCGACGTGATCGAGGCCCTGTGGGGCGGGCCGGAAACGGTGTTCGTCATCAGCACCGACCTCAGCCATTTTCTCGATTACGACGCAGCGCGCAAGATCGACGCCCGGACCTGCCGCGCCATCGAAACCCTGGACGCGGCCGCCATTACGCCTGATTCGGCGTGCGGACGGTTTCCCGTCGCCGGCATGCTGGCGGCGGCGAAACGGCACGATCTCACGGTGACGACGCTGGACCTTCGCAATTCCGGCGACACCGCCGGAACAAAAGACCGCGTCGTCGGATACGGCGCGTGGATGCTGCAAGAGGCGAGGACGGGCGTAGCCCGGACCGGGAACAACAATAATCAGGCGCAGACGGGCGTAGCCCGGACAGGGAACAACAATAACCAGGCGAGGACGGGCGTAGCCCGGACCGGGAACAACAATAATCAGGCGAGGACGGGCGTAGCCCGGACCGGGAACAACAATAACCAGGCGCAGACGGGCGTAGCCCGGACCGGGAACAACAATAACCAGGCGCAGACGGGCGACGATTTCGGGGCCGCGACCAAGGCGCTGCTCGAGCGCCACGGCGACGAGATTCTCGGGCTGGCGGTTAGCTCCGTTCGGCATGGTCTCAAACACGGCGCCCCCATGCCCGTCAATGGCGCAGACCATGCCGCCGAACTGAACGATACCGGGGCCAGTTTCGTCACCCTGAAACGGGACGGCAAGCTCAGGGGATGCATCGGCACGGCGCAGGCGCACCGGCCGCTGATCCTCGATGTCGCCGAGAATGCCTTTCGCGCCGCCTTCAAGGACCCCCGGTTTCCGGCCCTGACGTTCGGCGAGATGGACGGCATCGACCTTTCGGTTTCGGTGCTCAGCCCGCAAACGCCGATGACCTTTTCAGATGAAGCGGATTTTCTGGACCAACTAAACCCAGGCAATGATGGGCTGATCATCGAAGATAAGGGCCACCGCGCTTTGTTTTTGCCATCGGTCTGGGGGCAAT
>JAESSX010000027.1 GCA_016763915.1 Rhodospirillales bacterium | reverse complement strand
CTATTGGACTGTATGTTTCGGCCCTTAGCCTATTTCCGATATCGGTAATGGCCGGCGGCGGCCTGGACACGGTGGAACTCGCCCAGTCGGCGGGAACCATTAAGGACGTGGTCGTCGAAGGGGCCCAGCGCATTGACCCGGAAACGGTCAAATCCTACCTGCTGGTGCAGCCCGGCGACGTTTTCGATCCCAGCAAGATCGACCGGTCCCTGAAAAGCCTCTATGGCACCGGCCTTTTCGCCGACGTGTCCTTGCGCCGCCGGGGCGATTTCCTGGTTGTCAAGGTGGTGGAAAACCCGGCCATCAACCGCATTGCCTTCGAAGGCAACGCGGAAGTCGAGACCCTCGACCTCAAGGCCGAAATTTCACTCCGCCCGCGGGTCATTTACACCCGCACCAAGGTGCAGAAGGATGTGAAGCGCATCCTCTCCATATATCGCAGCACCGGCCGTTTCGCCGCCACCGTCGAACCCAAGGTCATTCAGCTGCCGCAAAACCGGGTCGATCTCGTGTTCGAGGTCAATGAAGGGGATTTAACGGAAATCCAAAGCATCCGGTTCGTCGGTAACCGCGAATACTCGGATAGCCGCCTGCGCAACGTTATCCAGACCAAAGAAACAACCTGGTGGAGGGTTTTTTCAAGCGATGACAAATACGATCCGGACCGCCTGACCTTTGACCGGGAACTGCTGCGGCGGTTTTATCTTTCCGACGGTTATGCCGATTTCCGGGTGACGTCCGCCGTCGCCGAGTTGACGCCCGACCGCAAGGATTTCTTTCTCACCTTTACCATCGACGAGGGGACCCGGTACCGTTTCGGCAAGGTCGACATCGAGGCCCGGCTGCGCGACCTGAAAGTCCTGGATATCGCCGAGGTCGTCCCTTTCAAGAAAGCCGACTGGTATGACCTGGACGCCGTCAACAAGGCCGTCACCAAGCTGACCGACCGGGTCGGCGAATTGGGCCATGCCTTTGTCGACGTTCGCCCGCGCATAAACCGGAACCGCAAAAACAGAACCATTGATATCGTCTTTGAAATCAACGAAGGCCCCAGGGTGTTCGTGGAACGCATCGACATCGTCGGCAACGTTCGCACCCAGGACAGAGTCATCCGGCGGGAGTTTCGTCTGATCGAAGGCGACGCCTTCAATTCCGCCAAACTGCGCAAGTCCCGTCAGCAACTGCAGAATCTGGGCTTTTTTGAAACCGTCAGTGTTGAGAGGCTGCCCGGCAGCGCGCCCGACAAGACCGTGGTCAAGGTCGAAGTGCAGGAAAAATCCACCGGCCAGTTGTCCTTTGGTGCGGGTTCTTCCACGACCAACGGCTTTCTCGCTGATATCGGCATAACCGAGCGTAATTTCCTCGGCAAGGGGCAGACCCTGTCCCTCAAGGTGACCCTGGCTGCGCTCAAGAGCGAAATCGACCTGTCTTTTACCGAACCCTATTTTCTGGGCCGGGACATCCGCGCCGGGTTCGATATTTTCCGGGTCAGCCAGGACCTGCAGGACTTTTCGTCCTTTGATACGGACACCACCGGATTCGGGTTGCGCGGCGGGTATCGCATCACTGAGGATCTCCGCCAGGACTGGAGTTATAATTTCCGTTTGTCGAAGATTTCCGACGTCTCCAGCACTGCCTCAACCCTGATCCAGGCGGCTGTCGGCACGGAAACCACGTCGCGGATATCCCACGCCCTGACCTACGACAAACGCGACAGCGCCATTGTGCCGACGGAAGGCTACATCATCCGGTTTCAAAACGAACTGGCCGGGCTGGGCGGCAGCATTCGCCACTTCCGCAACCAGATAAAAGCCGCCAAATATCATTCCATCGCCGACCTATGGGTGGCCTCCATTACCGGCCGCGCGGGCTATATTGTAGGACTGGGCGATGACGTTCACGTGCTCGAGAGGTTTTTCATCGGCGGCGACAACCTCCGGGGGTTCGCCACGCGCGGGGCCGGTCCCCGGGATTCCCTTACCGATGACGCGCTGGGCGGGGAATGGATGTATACCGGATCGTTGCAGTTGTCCTTTCCCCTTGGCCTGCCTGCCGAATACGGCGTCGGCGGGCGCACCTTTACCGACTTCGGCAGCTCCGGTAAACTCAACCCGAGCGGCACTTTCGTAAAGGACGTCAACAACCTGCGTATGGCCGCTGGAATCGGTTTAACCTGGAAATCACCGTTCGGCCCAGTCGGCATGGATGCCGCGATTCCCCTTCTTAAGGAAGATTTCGATATCACCGAAAATGTCCGGATCAATTTCGGAACCCGTTTTTAGGAGATCACATTGATAAACATTTTCAAAACATGCTTTGCCGTGCTTTTAGCCATCCTGGTGTTTGCCGTGCCCGTTCAGGCACAACAAAAATCGAAACCGGCGAAGGCCGAGCCCACGAAGCAAAACCAGCCTAAAGTCATTCCTCTCCGGATTCCGCTGGCGGTTCTTGATGTTCAGAAAATCCTCCGCAACGCCAAGGCGGTGAAGAATATCCGCGATCAGATCACCGCCTACGGCACCAATTTTGAAAAAGAAATTGAGAAGGAGCGGGACGAATTGCGCAAGGCCAATCAGGAACTGTCCCGCCAAAGAACCATCCTGGCGCCCGAGGCGTTCGCCGAAAAACGCCGGGAGTTCGAGAAGAGGGTGGTTGAGGTTCAGCGCCTGGTGCAGCAGCGTCAACGGGATCTGGAAAGGTCGCGTGGGACGGCGATGTTGGTGGTCAATAAATCCTATAGCGAAATTATCTCAAAACTGGCCGCCGAACGAAATCTGGCTATGATTATCCGCAAGAACCAGACCGCCTTCGCCGCGCCGACCCTGGATGTCACCAATTTGGTCCTCGCTCGTCTGGACAAAAGTCTGCCCACGGTGAAAGTCGCCAAGCCCGGGAAATAGTTTGTGGCAGACCCGCGTTTCTATTCCGTCGCCGGACCGTTCCGCTTACAGGATCTTGCTGAGTTGGCGGAGGCCAAAATTGGCGACGGCGCCGACCCTGATGCCCGGTTCATTGACGTCCTGGCGTTGGACGCCGCCGGTCCGGACCATGTCAGTTTCCTCGACAACAAGCGTTACCTTGAACAGTTCAGCAAAAGCCGCGCCGGTGCCTGTCTGGTCCACCCCGACCATGCCGGCCGGGCGCCCGACGGCATGGCCCTGTTGCTGTGCCAGGATCCCTACCACGCCTATGCCCGTGTCGCCGCCGCCTTTTACCCCACCTTGAACACCCGGGGCCTGACCCCCGGTTCCGCCCTTATCGACGACACCGCCACGATCGCCAAAGGCTGCGACATTGCGCCCAGCGTGGTCATCGGCGCCAACGCAAGCATCGGCGAGAACACCTGCATCGGCGCCGGCACGGTGATCGGGGCGGGTGTCGTAATGGGGCGGGACTGCTGCATCGGTCCGAAAGTCACCCTGACCTACAGTCTCCTCGGCGACAGAGCCGTCCTCCACGCCGGCGCCCGGATCGGCCAGGACGGATTCGGTTTCGCGCCGGGGCCGGACAAACACCTGAAGATACCGCAACTGGGCCGCGTCATCATCGAAGACGACGTTGAAATCGGCGCCAATACCACTATTGACCGCGGCAGCGGCCCCGATACGGTGGTCGGCGCGGGGACAAAAATTGATAATCTTGTCCAGATCGCCCATAACGTGACGTTGGGCCAGAATTGTTTCGTCGCCGCCCAGGTCGGGATTTCCGGCAGCACGAAAATAGGCGATTTTGTTTTTTTCGGCGGGCAGGCCGGTCTGGCCGGACATTTACATATTGGCGACGGCGCCCGTATTGGTGCTAAAAGCGGTGTCATGAGCGATGACGAAATCGGCGTCACCGTCGGCGGCTTTCCAGCCCGCCCGTTGAAGGAATGGCTGCGCGGGATTGCTGTGCTCCGGCGCATAGCTCTCAAGAAGGTTAAATAATCTATGAACGATAAAGGCCATCCAGAAACCGCAGGGTTTCTAGATTTAGATGCTATCAAGGAAATGATCCCGCACCGGGACCCGTTCCTGATGATCGACGAAATCCGCGACCTTGT
>JAESSX010000290.1 GCA_016763915.1 Rhodospirillales bacterium | reverse complement strand
GCCTTTTAAAACAGGAACAGCGCCGCCAGCCCGAGAAAAACGGAAAACCCGACCACATCCGTAATCATGGTCAGGAACACGCTGGACGCGATCGCCGGATCGACGCCGATCCGGTTCAAGGCCAGCGGAATGGTCGTTCCGGCAAGCCCGGCGACGAACATATTGACGATCATCGCCAACCCGATCACCACGCCGAGCGCCGGACTGCCGAACCAGACCCAGGCAACGACGCCGATCAGGACCGCGAACAGCACCCCGTTGAACATGCCGACCAGGGCTTCCTTGCGGATGACGCGGGCCGCATTGGTCGGCGTCAGATCCTTCATCGCCAGCGCCCGCACGGCCACGGTCAGGGTCTGGGTGCCGGCGTTGCCGCCCATGGAGGCGACGATGGGCATCAGCACCGCCAGCGCCACCATCTGTTCCAGGGTGGCGTCGAACAGCCCGATGACGATGGACGCCAGGATCGCCGTCCCCAGGTTGACCAGAAGCCACAAAAAGCGGGCCTGTGTGGTGGCCACGGTGGCATCGTACAGGTCGTCTTCCTTGACGCCGCCGAGACGCATGATGTCTTCCTCGTGTTCTTCATGAATCACGTCGACCACGTCGTCGATGGTAATGGCCCCGACCAGCCGGCCGCTATCGTCGACCACCGGCGCCGAAACCAGGTCGCGCTGCCGGAACACATAGGCCACGTCTTCCTGATCCATGCTCACCGGCAGGATTTTCATGTCCGTTTCCATGATGTCGGTCACGGCGGCGGGCCGCCCGGTGCACAACAGCCGGCTCAGGGGAATCTTGCCGATAGCCTTGTACGCCGGATCAACGACAAACAGATCGTAAAACTGGTCCGGCAGGTGATCCACGAACGTATCGCCTTCCCGGTCGGCGCTTTCGCGCAGGAAATCGATGGTTTCGCCGACATTCCAGTAGCTCGGAACGGTGACCACCTCGCGCTGCATCAAACGCCCGGCGCTGTCCTCAGGGTACGACAGGCCTTCTTCGATGATGGTGCGGTCGGCCGGCGGGATGGCGTCCAGAACCTTTTGCTGTTCGTCTTCGTCCAGTTCCTCGACGACTTCGAGAGCGTCGTCGGAATCCAGTTCCCGCACCGCGGCGGCGACATTTTCCAGGCCCAGACTATCAACGACCTCATCGCGGACGGTCTCGTCCAGCTCGGAAAGAATTTCCGGATCGAAGTCCGGCCCCAGGATGTCGATGACCAGAACACGGTCTTCCGGGCTCAGGTGTTCCAACAGGTCGGCGGCGTCGGCATGGTGAAGGGGCTGGACAAGCGCCCGCACCCGGCCCGCGTCGGCAGCGGCCAGGGCCTGGACGATATCGCGCTCGATCCCGGCCTCCAGGTCGGAGACCTGCTCTTCGGGCATATTCGTATCGGTGTTCCCGTTAGCCACGGCAAGCTTCCCTGTCAGTATAATTGTTCAGGGCCAAAAAAAAGAGGCCCGTCGCGGTTGCGGCGGGCCTCGGAATTTGGTGCGGTCGAGAAGACTCGAACTTCCACGGGCTTATCGCCCACAGCGACCTCAACGCTGCGCGTCTACCAATTCCGCCACGACCGCATACCTAATTAAGCACCTTCCAGAGATATCATTTGTCCCCTAAAAGATCAAGAGATAAGGCTATTCCCTAATCACATGAGAGATCACAATTGGCTTTTTCTCTATCTCAAATTGAGTCTTTCGTTGAACAGATAATCGCACCTTATCCTGAACAATGTCCTCATCATTTATTTGAGGCGTTGTAAGGGAGTCTAACGCATAAATAATATCTTCTACGCATGCTGCCTTCAAGTCACCGTCCATCGTAATTCCCTGAGAAATTAAGAGAGGGCTTCCCTTAAGATTGCTTTCTTTATCAATCGTAAGAACAACCGAAACAACGCCGTTTGCTTCAAGCTTTTTGCGCTCTTTCAAAGTATTGTGAGTTAAAGAGATAAGGCTATTTCCATCAAGAGCTAAGCGTCCGCTTGGAACTTGCTCAATGATAGTTGCTGTTGCCGAGTCAATTTCAATTAAAGTACCATTTTCTGGAATCAAAACATTTGGGACCCCACTCTTTTTTGCAAGACGACCCTGCTCAACCATATGAATAAGCTCACCATGCACAGGAATCACTGTTTTAGGGCGAATCCATCCATACATCTTAACCAAATCATTCCGGCTTGGGTGACCAGATACATGAAGATCTTCATTTTTCCCTGTAATGATTTTAACACCCTGCTTTGTGATCTTATTCTTAAGAGCAATAATTGATTTTTCATTTCCAGGAATAACCCGAGAAGAAAAAATAACAACGTCTCCTGGTGCCATTTTAATATCGGGGTGCATTTCCGATGCAATACGGTTCAGTGCTGCCCTACTTTCTCCTTGACTCCCCGAACAAATATATAAAATTTTGCTTTTCGAAATATTCCTTAGTTTATTCATAGAAAGGAAAGGAGGGATATTCTTCAGATGTCCTAGCTTTCTTGCAATTTCATTAATTTTTCTAAAGCCACGCCCTAAAATAGCAACTTGTCGACCATTCTTCTGTGCAGCAATCGCTGCGGTTTCTAAACGCGCTAAGTTTGAGGCAAAACAACTCACAAAAACGGCTTCTTTCTTATATGTGCCGATAAGCTCTGTTAAGTTCTTTCTTACATCCTCTTCGGACCCAGAGTCACCCTCACAAAAAACATTCGTCGAATCACAGACAAGCGCATCAACACCCTCATCTCCAATTTTTTTCAATTGCTCTTCTTCTATTGGCTTCCCAATAAGAGGGTTCGGATCAATTTTCCAATCTCCCGTATGAAAAACGGTCGAAGCTTTTGTTTTTATCAGAACGCCATTTGGCTCAGGAATAGAGTGCGCTAACGTCACCATCTTAATAGAAAAAGGCCCTATTTTTGCCTCTCCCTCTAAAGGAATTTCGTGCAAATATCCTTCAATATCAATTTGATGCTCATCCATTTTGTGACGAATCATCTCGGCCGTAAAAGGCGTTGCATACATAGGGCACTTAAGTCTTTCCCAAAGATAAGGTATGGCTCCGATATGATCTTCATGTCCATGGGTCAACAAAAGGCCACAAACCTTATCCTTTCTTTCAACGATGTATTGAGGGTTTGGCATAAGAACTTCAATGCCAAGTCGATCATTAAAAGTAATGCCAAGGTCAACCATCAACCATTGGTCTTCAAATTCATAGAGGTTAAGATTCATTCCAATCTCACCAGCCCCCCCCAAGGGTAAAAACTTCATTATATTTTTGGTCGACATTAATATTTCTCCTTATTTTTCATAATCAAAAAAAACTTCTCCCGTATAAAAAGTCTTTTCTGTTCCATCTTGACGCACGAGAACAAGTCCTCCGCTATCATTAATTCCTTTAAATATTCCTCTAACTTTTTCGCCTCCAATAGAAAGATTTATGAATTCGTTAATATTGATTGCCTTTTTAATCCATAAATTTCTTATATGAGGAAACCCTTTATTAATCCATAATGCATAATAATGAAACATTTTTTCTATAAATAATTCTCTAAACTGATCTGAGCTTATATTAATATTGTGTTTTACTAAGCATGTAGATTCAATTTTTTCTGGATGAGAAACAAGATTAAAGCCAACACCAATACTTTAAAAAGAAATTTTTCCTTCTATATATTCAAGAAGAACACCCCCCACCTTCTTCTTTGCGATCAAGAAATCATTGGGCCATTTAAGTCTCAAATCTAAAGAAGCATCTAAATCATTCAAAATATCAGCAACAGCAACCGCCACAACAAAAGAGATCTCTCCTCGTTTTTTAGCCTCAAAAGAAAAGGGAAGAATAAGCGTTCCGAAAAAATTCCCTTTTTTTGAATCCCACACGCGTTCTCTTTTACCTCGCCCCAACGTTTGCGTGTAGGCTTGAATAAAATGTGCATTTTTCGACTCTTGAGAAAGCGCCCACTTCTGTGCCAAGTCCATTGTACTTGAACACGTCTGGTGAATATCAATAGAACATGATCTTTGCATCTAAAGCCCCCTCAATGATTCACTCAAAAGAGCAAGCACCTGATCTTGGAAAAAGAAAAAGAAAACAAGCGCAATTGGCGCAAATACCCATGCTGTTTTCCAATCAGATATTATATCAATCTCTGCGTGTCTATC
>JAESSX010000289.1 GCA_016763915.1 Rhodospirillales bacterium | reverse complement strand
CTGGGCCTCGGTGCCGCCGGCGCCGGCGTGGATTTCCAAGTAACAGTCGTTGGCGTCGGCCTCGCCGGCGAGCAGGGTCTGCAATTCCGCCTTCGCCGCGCGGTCCTTGATTTTCCTGAGCGCCTGTTCGGCCTCCCCGGCGACGCTCTTGTCGCCCTCGGCCTCGGCCAGTTCCAGCAGGTCCAGGTTGTCGGCGAGGCCGGTTGCGATTTCATCGATTTCGGCGAGGCTTTGCTCCAGGCGCGTGCGTTCCCGCATCATTCCTTGAGCTTTTTCGGCGTCGTTCCAGAAATCCGGGTCTTCGCTGAGCGCGTTCAGTTCGTCGAGCCGGCTCAGGGCGCTGTCGTAGTCAAAGATGCCTCCTCAGCAGTTCCAGCGACTGCTTGATTTCGGAAGACAGGGTTTCGATCTCGGCGCGCATGGAACAGCTCCTAAAGCCAGGGACTGAGCGGTTTGTAGCCGGGATAACGGCCCGGAACAAGCCCCGCAAGGGTTGTCAGTAAAGCCCGCCGGTGCCCGTCGCCGGCTGGTGGGAGGCGTTGTCGGCGGTCCAGCTTTCGCCTTCCAGGACTTCCGCCTGCCCGGTCGGCACGGTGCCGGGTTTGAAGGCTTCCAGGATGACTTTTTTATCGCCGGGGCGGGCCTGTTTGCCGGTCGTGGCGTTGATCCGGACCAGCCGGATGCCCGGTGGAATCCGAAACGGGATCGCCTTTTTGTCGGCCAGGGCCGCGGCCATGAAATCGCGGAACAAAGGCGCCGAGACGCTGGAGCCGGTTTCCCGGCGGCCCAGGGTCTTAGGGCTGTCGAAGCCGACAAATACCCCGACCGCCAGGTCCGGCGAGAAGCCGATGAACCAGGTGTCCTTGCCCAGGTTGGTGGTTCCGGTTTTGCCGGCCAGCGGCTTGCCGACGGCCCGGATGCGCCGCCCGGTGCCGCGCTCGACGACGCCTTCCAGCATGCTGACCACCTGATAGGCGCTGCTGGACTGCGTCACTTTCGCCCGCGTGTCGGCGATCACCGGGGTATCCTGCGCGGTCCACACCATGGCCCGGCAGTTGACGCAGTTGCGCCGGTCGTGGCGGAAGATGGTTTCTCCGTGACGGTCCTGAATGCGGTCGATCAGGGTCGGCGTCACCCGCTTGCCGCCGTTGACCAGCATGGCATAAGCCGCGGTCAGACGGAGCAGCGTGGTTTCCCGGGAACCGAGCGCCATGGACAGGGTTTCGGGCAGATCGCTGATGATGTCGAAACGCTGGGCGTATTCGGAAATTTTCTCCATGCCCACGGTCTGGGCCAGGCGCACGGTCATCAGGTTGCGGGACTTCTCGATCCCCAGACGCATGGTCGACGGCCCGTAGAATTTCTTGGTGTAGTTGGCGGGGCGCCATTTCGGCTGCCCCGGTCCCTGGTCGATGACGAACGGCGCATCCAGGATCAGGGTCGACGGGGTATAGCCTTCGTCCAGCGCCGCCAGATACACGAACGGCTTGAACGCCGACCCCGGCTGGCGCATGGCCTGGGTGGCGCGGTTGAACTGGCTGCGGTCATAGGAATAACCGCCGGACATCGCCAGAATGCGGCCCGTATGGGGGTCCATGGCGACGATGGCCCCTTCGATGTCGGGCAATTGGCGCAAGGCGTAGGTGCCGGCGGGGTAAGGTTTTTTCCCGGCGTCAACGTCGAGCAGGTCGACGGCGATAATGTCGCCGGGCACCAGGACATCGGCCGGACTGGTCACCTTGGAGCCGCGTTTCTGGTCCTCCTTCCAGGGCCGGGCCCATTTCATTTCGACCAGCGGAATGCGCCCAACCGAACCATCGGCGAGACCGATTTTCGCACCCCCCCGGTCAAGCCCAAGGACCGCCGCCAGCAAATGACGGCCCATCCCCTTGACCGGCGAGGCCGCGGCCAGACCGCGCCGCCAGTCGCCGACGATGTCCAGCCGGGTGCCGTCCTGAAGCCGCGCGATCGGCCCGCGCCAACCGTGGCGGCGGTCGTAGGATTCCAGCCCCTGGCGAAGAATCCGGGTGGCGATGGCCTGAAGTCGGGGGTCCAGGGTGGTGCGCACGGACAGGCCGCCCTTGTACAGTTTTTCCTCGCCGTACCGGGTGACCAATTGGCGGCGCACTTCCTCGGCGAAGTATTCCGCCGTCACGTACTCGGTGGCGGAACGCTGGCGAACGCTCAAAGGCGTGGCCTTCGCCTGTTCGGCCTCGGCCTGGGTAATGATGGCGTCGGTGAGCATCCGCCCGATCACCCAATTGCGCCGGTCCAGGGCGGCCTTGGGTTTATGAATGGGGTTGTAATTGTTCGGCGCCTTCGGCAGAGCGGCCAGAAAGGCGGCTTCGGCGATGCTCAATTCGCCAAGCGATTTGTCGAAATAGTTGAGCGCCGCCGTGGCAACGCCGTAGGACCCGAAGCCGAGATAGATCTCGTTCAGGTACAGTTCCAGAATCCGGTCCTTGGTAAGCGCGCGCTCGATGCGGAAAGCCAGGATCGCTTCCTTGACCTTGCGCCGCCAGGAAACCTCGTTGGTCAGCAGGAAATTCTTCGCCACCTGCTGGGTGATGGTCGAGGCGCCTACGGGCCGCCGCGAGCGGCCGATGTTCTTGACGTTGGTCAAAGCGGCGCGCAGCACGCCCAGAACATCCACGCCGGGATGATTATAGAAATTCTTGTCCTCGGCCGACAGAAACGCCCGCACCACGCGCCTGGGCATCACCTTGATCGGCACGAACACCCGCTTCTCGAGCGCATATTCGGCCAGCAATCGCCCGTCGCCGCCATGCACCCGGGTCATCACGGGCGGCTCGTACCCGGCCAGCTGGCGGTATTCCGGCAGGTCGCGGCCGAAATTCTGGAACACAACCAAGACCCCGCCGGCGCCGGCGATGGCGACGAGCAACAACAGGCCGAATATCGTCAGAAGGACTCTAAGCATGAAAAACCGGGACCACGTTCAAGACGCGGGTATCTTACCACAGGACCGCGCCACACAAGGACACCCTTCGTGTAAGACACTCTTAAACGCTGAAATTATGGCAAGGGTATGGCCGCCGGGAAGGGGGGCGGACTAATTCCGGTTGGCTTCCTCGATGCGCACGAAGTGGGCGGCCACGGCCTTGCTCACTGCCGACGCCAGACGGGCGCGGTAGGACCTGGAGCGCAGGCGCCGCTCGTCCTGGGGATTGGACAGGAAGCCCAGTTCCAGAAGCACCGACGGAATATCCGGCGCCTTGAGAACGGCAAAACCGGCG
>JAESSX010000288.1 GCA_016763915.1 Rhodospirillales bacterium | reverse complement strand
GCGACCCGGCTTCGGGTCTTCGGCGCAGGGGGCGTTGCCGGCGAAGGAGACCCATCGAGCGTAACCGCAATGGCGGCATCGCCGCCGTTCGGCGCACGGTCGGAAAAGGCCGCCTTCGAGGGCTCCGTCCCAGGCTTAGCCCCGCCTTCAGGCACGCCTTCAGGCACGCCTTCGCGGGCGGCTTCAGTCGCTTCGATCAGGCGGAACCACAGCGCCGCTTCGGGCATCGAGACCGCCCTGCGCGCCCCCCCGGTCACCAGCTTGCTCCAGGCCTCCATCGGCACCGGCTCGCCCAGGGCATCAAACAGGGAATACAAAAGGGCCGCGTCCCGACCGGCATCCTTGCGGTCCTTGATGGTTGCCCACCAGGACGAAAATTGGCTCGTGTTCCAGTCGGACGCTTCCGACGATCCCATCAGGCGAATCACCGGCATGAGCCGGGTGATCGCTTGGGCCGCTTCCTTGTTGAACAGAGCGCTTGCCCGCATCAGCGCAAACCAGGCTTCGGCGGGAAGGGTTTCCCCGACCAGCAACAAGCCGCGAACGGCCTCGGGCGCAAACCACAACAATTCCGCGGACGGCGGAATGGATTTCAGAACCGGCAGAAAAACCCTGACCACGGAGGCATAGCGGCCTTCTTCCCGGCCCAGCGCCAAGGCGCGGGCCACGACCTCGGCCTGGGCTGTCGGAACGGTTTGTGTCAACGACGTGTGATAGAGAAGTGCGCGGGTCATCGGCCCGCCCCGGGTCTCGGCCCGCGACAGGGGATTGGCCAGGTCATCGCCTGAGAAGGAAACGATGGAGTAAAGCTGGCGCAGGGAATCGACCGGAAGGGCGCCGGCGGCCTCGGCCCTCTCAGCGGCTTCCAGGCGAATTTCCACCGGCGCATTGGGGCTGATGGCGATTGTCCGAAGCACGCCCGGGTGGTTCGATGAAATAACATCGTCGGGCAGCTTGGCCTTGGCGACCCGCGCCATCGCCAGGGACAACGGCGAAGGCTCGGCAAGGCTTTCGAGGGTCGGCGGCGTTCCCGAGGCCAAAGCCCCGATCAGCGAAAAGAAGACTTCGTCCTTAACGCCGGTCTCGCGCATGATGGACACGCCGAGGGCCGCCTTGTCGTGTCCTCCCGCCAAGGCCTGACAGAACAGAAACACCTTCTGCCAGAAGGGATTGTTCTGGTCCCGCACGACCCCGCCCGCCAACGCGCAGGCCCGCGCATTGTCGTTGGCCAGGAACCGGGTTTCCGTTTCAATGCGGGACAGTTCGGCATTGGACGCCCGGCCCGGCGTGGCGTTGAGAAGCGTGTTGACGGCGACCGGATCCCCCATCGCCGCCAGCAGCCTGACCCGGATCGCGACCAGGCTGGCGCCGTTGCTTTTGCCTTCCGGCACCCGGGCAATGCTCAACAACATCCGCCGCATCAGGTCGCGCATGGTGGCCGAAGACGTATTGACCGGCAACCGGGGCAACAGGCGCTCGACGATGGAACGGTTCGTTCCCAGCCACATACCGGCCCCGAAACCGCCCTGTCCTGCCGTCAGGATGCCGGCCGTGTCGGGGTCGATGGTTCGAAGGCTGTCGACCTGAACGCCGCCGCCCTTCCCCGCCGGAGGCCGTAACCGGACAGAAGACTGTTCCCCGCTGCGCATGGTCCCGGGCATAACGGCCGACGGATGCCCAACGGCCGCCGCAGGCACCGGCGCAAGGGCCGGCGCAAGGGCCGGCGCAAGGACCGACGGGGGCGCCAACTTCTGCGGCGGCGCCAGGATAACGGGTTTGATGCCCTGGTCCTGAGCCGCGGCAAAAGGCGCAGGCAAACTCATTACCGCCGCGGCCACAAAGGCGGCGGCGAGAGGACGGGTTCGTCTATCGGGGGAAACGGTCATCCGGAAGGACTCTTTCGACTTGTTTGACAGGGGCAGGAATGTCCCATGTCGCCAGAAACGCCGCGCCACCGACAAGGCTCAGAAAAACCATGATCAAAACGGCCTTCGATATTTTTTTCATCCCAGGTTCTCCGGCGTATTAAAATGGATCGGCGTCATTGGTGATCTAACGACAGCCGATATTGTTTATGCTAAGTTCCGACTATGGCAATTTTTCGGCAGGCAACTGATCCGGAGTCTATCGGCTTGAGCAAGCGCTTTCAACGACCCAACGTCCCTGGCATAAGGGTTTTGGGGATTATTTTCTATTTCATCCATGACCGCTGACCCACCGCAACAATCGATGAAGAGCATTGTCCTGGTCGGCCTCATGGGGGCCGGGAAAACCAGTGTCGGGCGCAGGCTTGCGGACATGCTGGCGCTGGGGTTTGTCGATGCCGACGAGGAAATCACCAAGGCCGCCGGGCGTTCGATCGAGGATATCTTTGAAGATTACGGCGAAAAAGCCTTTCGGGATGTGGAAGAACGGGTCATTCAGCGTCTTTTGGAGGAAAAACCCCGGGTCCTGGCGACCGGCGGCGGAGCCTTCATGAACCCGAGGAACCGCCAATTGATCGGCGAACGCGCCATCTCGGTGTGGCTGCGCGCCGACCTGGACGTGCTGGTCCGGCGCACCAGCCGCCGGGGCGGCCGGCCTCTCTTGAAAAACAAGGACCACAAGGCCACTCTGGGGAAATTGATCGAGGAACGGCATCCCATATACGGCGAGGCCGATATTGTCGTCGATTCGCGAAAGGACGGCCCCGAGGTCACGGCCCGGGTTATCAAACAAGCCCTTGCAGATTATTCCCCGCCAACCGGTCAGGACTCCCATTGATGAATTCCGAATACGCGACCCTCACCGTTGACCTAGGCCAACGCAGTTACGACATCCTTGTCGGGGAAGGCCTGCTGCAACAAGCCGGGGCGCTGATCCGTCCGGTGCTGGCCCGTCCCCGCTGCGTTCTCATCACCGATGAAAATGTCGAAAAACACTGGCTTGAAACGGTCGAGGATTCGCTCGACGGCGGCGGCGTCGAATACCACAGCATCGTCCTTGAGCCCGGCGAACAAGCCAAGGATTACGCCCATGCCGAAGCCCTGACGGGGCAACTGCTGGACGCCCGGATCGAACGGTCGACTACCCTGATCGCCCTTGGCGGCGGCGTGGTCGGCGACCTGGTCGGGTTTTGCGCCGCCATTACCCTGCGCGGACTCGATTTCGTGCAAATCCCGACAACCCTGCTGGCCCAGGTCGACAGCTCGGTTGGCGGCAAGACCGGCATCAACATGCCCCAGGGTAAAAACCTGATCGGGGCGTTTCACCAACCGCGTCTGGTGCTGGCCGATATCGGCGCCTTGGGCACCCTGACAGACCGCGATTTGCGCGCCGGCTATGCCGAAGTCGCCAAATACGGCCTGATCAACGTTGCCGACTTCTTCGCCTGGCTGGAAAGCAACGGACCCCGGGTGATCGGTGCGGACGACACCGCCGACATGCAGGCCCGCCGGCACGCCGTATTGACCAGTTGCCGGGCCAAGGCGGACATCGTAGCGGCCGATGAAACCGAACAAGGGGTTCGCGCCCTGCTCAACCTGGGCCATACCTTCGGCCATGCCCTGGAAGCGAAAACCGGCTATGGGAATAGCCTGTCTCACGGAGAATCCGTCGCCATCGGCATGGCAATGGCCTTCGACCTGTCGGTCCGCATGGGCCTTTGTGCGGGCGAAGACCGCGACCGCGTGAAAAACCATCTCGCGGCGTGTGGTCTGCCGATCGGGCTCGACGCCATCCGCGACGCCGGCTGGTCGTCGGCCGAACTTATCGACCTGATGGGTCAGGACAAAAAAGTCTCGGGCGGAAAACTGACGTTTATCCTTACCCGCGGCATCGGCCAATCGTTCATCACCAACGACGTCGACCCGGCCGACCTGACCGCCGTTCTTGATGATTATCTGAAGGCCTGAGAAAGCCCGACGGGGCCGCCGCCCCTGATCATCTCAACACATAGACTGGGGCATACAATGCTCACCACCATTGTCATCATTGTTTTTCTGCTGGTTTTGTCGGCTTTTTTTTCCGGCTCCGAAACCGCCCTGACCGCCGCATCCCGCCCGGTCATGCATCAACTTGAACGCAACGGGAACCGCAGGGCGCAAATCGT
>JAESSX010000287.1 GCA_016763915.1 Rhodospirillales bacterium | reverse complement strand
ACCGGCGCCCCTGGCCGCGAGCGACAGGGCGGCGGCGGCGAAACCCGCCGCGCCGGTCACATTCAGGGCTTCCATAGGTGTCAGCGCGAACAATAGGGCCACCATGCCAAGGGCGCCGGTACCGGCGCCCAGCAAATCCGACGCGTAGACTTTGCCGATCCGGCCGCGGAAGTGGCAGAAGGAGAGGCCGATGCAGTTGGCGGCGAACAGGAACGGCACCGCCAGCAACAGGTAAAGGGCCGCCAGGTAAAGAGGCTGCAGGGGGTCCCACAACAGTTCCAGTGGATTGACCGGCACCTGCTGGGCGAGGAAGAAACAACCCGGCGCGGCAACGCCGAACAAGGCCGCGTTGGCGGCGAAGAGGCTGCCGAACCGGCGTCCGATCAAACCCCCCGCCAGGGCGAGAAAGGTGCCGCTCACCCCATATCCGAAAAGCGCCAGACTGATGATCATGTAGGCGAAGTGATGCCACTGGATGATCGAAAAGAGCCTGAGCAGCAGAACCTCGTAGCCAAGCGCCGCCGCCGACACCAGCGCGATGGCTAGAAACGGGGGGCTAACGGAGCCGTCGTCGGTGATCGGATCGGGGGATGCCATGGCTGGCGGGCCGGTTTCAATGGTCACCGGTCAGCGGTACGAACCGGACGGGCAGGATCTGGCGCATGATCACACTGCCGTCCAGGTTTTTGTCCACGACCGTGAGGAATTGGACGAGAAAGTGCTGGCCGACGGGAATGACCATGCGGCCACCGGGCTTCAGTTGGCGCACCAGCGGCGGCGGCACGTGGCTGGCGGCGGCGGTGATGATGATGGCGTCGAACGGCGCGTGTTCCTCCCAGCCGTAATAGCCGTCGCCGATCCGCACCTCGACGTTGCCGTAACCGAGCCGCGCCAGACGTTCCCGGGCAAGCCGCCCCAGCGGTTCGATGATCTCGATGGTGAACACCCTGGCGGCAAGCTCGACGAGGACCGCCGCCTGGTAGCCGGACCCGGTGCCGACCTCCAGTACCTTCGCCCCGGGCGTCATACGCAGCAGGCGCGTCATGAGCGCGACGATGTACGGTTGCGAGATCGTCTGGCCATGGCCGATGGGCAAGGGGCGGTTGAGATAGGCCATGCCACGAAGGTGCTCGGGCACGAACTCGTGGCGGGGGACCTTCGCCATAACATCCATCACCGCCGTGTCGACCGCCCTTCCTCCGAGTTCCCGCTCGGTCCGGACTGCCATGGCGGCGATGGTTTTCACCATTCCCTGGCGCGCCTTGGCGTAATCGTCCTCGGTTCCAGCCCAGGCCTGCGGAGGGATCGCTCCGAGGCAACACACAAGCACGAACACGGCCCCGGCGCCGACGCCCAGGGCCGGCACCCCGACCCATTCCCGCCAAGCGGCGGTCCTTTTTCCGTCGATGGTCATAGCGAAATCATGCCAGAAGTGGCTTGTCCTTGGGAATTGATTTTATCGCCGCCGCCATCGTCCCCGGTGTATCATGCCGGCCAAATGCCGGATCGACCCAAACGGCGATATCGGGGGAGGCACGGACCATGTCCTCAAACGATGCGGCCACGGACGGGCTGATTGAGGCGCTCGCCCTGCCGGGCCAAATAGCAAGGGAGCGGTTTCCCATAACGATCATCGCGATGCCGTCCGGCGCCGAGCGCCCAGCGAACGCCATCCAGACCGGCGCCGTCAATCTGGCCGCCGATCCCGCCCCTCGGCAACGGTCCGTCGGAGTTAGTCAGCCTTTATCGCTCGCTTAATCTTCAATCAGCTTGTGGCTGTCGTCGGCCGTCAAATCGAGCTTATAGGATTTCCGAAGTGTTTTGATCAGGGCCAGAGTTTCATCCCCGAACGGCGGCTTGCCCTCGAAATTGTGCAATACCATACCTTCCAGGAGATCGCTCATACTGATCTCGTGAAACGCAGCAACGGATTTTAATATTTTCAGGATCCGCTTTTCGACGCGGACCCCGGTCTGCACACGGGCAACTTTTTTATCGGTCTTTTTTTTCATGAAACAGGCCCTTCACACGCCAATACTGTACCATGGTAACCATGGTTCGCAAGGTGCTCCGATACATAACATGGCGTATTCCATGGATGCCAACCAAACCAATGAATGGCCGTCAAACATGTAGGAAACATTGCCAGATGTTCCCGTTTCAGATGGCCCACATCCAATTTTGATTTTTGTGTCACTTTCCGCCCTTCTCATTTAGAAAGCGTTCCACCATGGCCGCGCAATAGTCGGTATGCTGGGCGTAATTGAAAAATCCCTCCATTTCCAGGTTGGGCAAGTGGGTCGTGATATCGCAATTGGAAAGGACGGCCTCTTTGAAGGACATTCCCGCTTCTTGCGCTTTCAGAGACATCTCATAAATGATTTCGTGGGCGGTTTTCCGACCAACCTTCGCCGCCAGGGCCAACATGAGAGGCTCGGACAGAACGAAGCCTTTCGTAATCTCCAAGTTAGCCAACATCCTGTTCGGGTCGACCTCAAGATTTTGAACCAGACCCGCCAGCAGTGACATGGTTTTGCCTGCCGCCATGGTGGCCTGGGGTACGGCATTCCATTCGGCCTTCCAGGATCGTCCGTCCCGTTCGTGTTCGTGCACAAGACCTTCACAGATCAGGGCTGCGTTGTGGCGAACGATGCGAGACAGAGTTCCAAGGTGTTCGGATATTTCGGGATTGCGCTTGTGGGGCATGGTAATGGAACCTACCGTTCCTTCGATAAAACCCTCCCTGACTTCGCCGATCTCGCTCCGCTGGAGGTTATAGATCTCGTGGCCGATGCGGTCCGCTGTTCCACAGATCAAAACCAGGAGCTGGGACCATTCGGCCACGACATCCCGGCTCGAAGTCCAGGAAACCGGCGCAGGAAGCAGGTTCAGAGTATCGAAGAACATTTTCTGAATTTCAAAGCCCCGGGAGCCCTGAGAAGCCATGCTGCCGACGCCCCCGGAAAGCTGCCCATACATCAGTCGCGGCCTAATTTCCGACAGCCGCTCGCTGTGGCGGGCCATTTCCCCGGCCCAGTTTGCTACCTTGAATCCAAACGTAATTGGCAAGCCTTGTTGCCCGTGGGTGCGACCCGCCATCGTCGTGTTCTTGT